>CALMAV010000260.1 GCA_937859895.1 uncultured Bryobacterales bacterium
GAGCAAGAATGGCAAATACGGGATTGGTGCCTAATCTCTGGATGAGAAATAGCGGGAGCCAACCCGCGATAACAAATTCGTTGCCTGATTGCAGGAACAATAGAAGGCTGAACAACAGTGCGGCAACGCTGCGAGTGTCTTTGAGAGCTGACCTCTGCGGATCTTCTTCATCTAGCGTCGCAAGCGGTCTACTGGCCGGTTTGTACCGATTGCCGATGAGGCAGAAACAGTAGAGAAGCGGTACCGCCGCTAGAGACGCCAGCTCCATCTGGACTGAGCCGGCGAAGTAAGTGGCACCGACCAGAAGAGTGGCCAGCGTACATCCTGCCCCAAAGAGGGCGCCGGCGACATTCATTGCTCCGGCGGGTTCTCGCCTGAACCACGGCGCCAAAGCATAGAGCAAAGAAGTCGCAATGGACCCGGCCGAGAAGCCCACGAAAAAGAGGCCGAAAATGCGCCATCCGGCTGCGACGGGCGGCGCCAGAAACGAGAGAGCAACGAGGCTTGTGCTTGCAATGAGACAGGCTATGACGATCAGTCGACAAATGGGTAAGCGAACTAGTACACGTTTACTGGCGATGGCTGCCGCGACATAGCCGCCGTTCATAGCCAGAAAGTGCAAACCAATCACGTCCGGGTTGGTATCCAGGTGATATTGCCAGGCAATCAGGAGCGAGCCCAAAGCCCCAACCAGCAGGCCTAACACTAGGAAACCATTGATCCAGACGATCCGGCCTCCGTTCGCTCCGGGCACCTCAAATTTTGCCGGCGAACTAGTTGACACCTCTCAAAGTTAGCCTATACAATCGAAACATCACTGAGAAAGGAGGTGGTCCAGTCAATATGAATAATGGTAGTGACTGTAGCATACAAATCCCGCGCGAGGTGGCCGACTTTTAGTAGTCGCCGCTCTAACGTTCAGGTATCGTTTCAGTGACGAGACCGATGCTCTAACTCATCGGCCACGTCGCGCGTTACGTTGCTAGAGTACAGCCGCAAGGCACAACAAACCCCGGTGGGTCCGCCCGCCGGGGTTTTATTTGTTAGAATGAAGTTCCCTCAAAGTTTTTGAAAGGATTATCAAGCCATGAAATCTGGAATCCATCCCGCGTACGACGCAGTGAACGTCGTTTGCGCTTGCGGATCCAAGTTTGAGACACGATCAACTCATAAAGGCGATCTGCGTGTCGAAATCTGCTCGGCCTGTCACCCATTCTTTACCGGTCGGCAGAAGCTGATCGATACGGAAGGCCGAGTTGACCGTTTCCAAAAGAAGTTCGCCAAAGCAAAAGAACTGCAGGCTCAGGCGAAAGTCGTTGCGGACGCCAAAGCTGCCCGCCGCACCCACTAAGCTTTAACTTCGAAGTTGCGACTGGCACCTGAATGTTAAGGCCGTCGCAACTTCGCTGAAGCTCTCGGTCGCGCCTTACTGTGGCGCTACTAAACCCTTCCGAATGGCGAATAATACCAGTTCCGCAGTACGGTGGATATTCATCTTTTCCATTAGGTTTGCTCGGTGAACGGATACGGTGTTCACACTT
>CALMAV010000261.1 GCA_937859895.1 uncultured Bryobacterales bacterium
GCTTTCAGTTCCAGAGCCGAGGTCTGATCTCTACCTTGCTCCTGATGCACCCTTGTCACGACGAGATTTCCAAAATATTTCCAAGATAGAAAAGGCATACCTCATGATTATGGAAACGGTTGTAGAGCAGTGGGCGACCAGCGCGTCCACCTATGCGGACAGGCTGCGAATGCGATTGGCCGAGAAGACTGCACGTGTCGGTGTTCTTGGGCTGGGTTACGTAGGCCTTCCTTTGGCAGTGGAGTTTGCCAAAGCCGGCTTTCAGGTAATTGGCATGGACATCCATCAAGCGCGCATCGATGATCTGCAGCAGGGTCGCTCGCACGTTAAGGACATTAAAGATGAAGTGCTTGAGCCCTTAATCAAGAGCGGCGCCCTGACGGTCACCTCCGATTTTTCGTATATTCGCGAGCTGGACACAGTGGATATTTGCGTTCCGACGCCCCTGCGCAAGACCAAGGATCCGGACATGAGCTACGTGATTGCTGCCGCAGACGCGATTGCCGAGCATGTGCATCCGGGACTTCTAGTCATGCTGGAATCAACTACTTATCCAGGTACGACGAACGAGCTGATTCTGCCGCGGCTGGAGGCGCATGGTCTCAAAGTTGGCGAAGACTTCTTCTTGTGCTTCTCGCCCGAGCGTGTCGATCCGGGCAATCGCCGTTATCAAACTTACAATATCCCGAAAGTGCTGGGCGGCATCACTCCGGCTTGCACCGAGTTAGGCACACTGTTCTACCAGCAAGCGCTGGAGACTGTTGTACCCGTCAGTTCAACCCGCGTGGCTGAGATGGTGAAGCTGCTGGAGAATACCTTCCGCATGATCAACATCGGGTTGGTGAATGAACTGGCGGTAATGTGCGACCGCATGGGCATTGATGTCTGGGAAGTGATTGATGCCGCGGCTACTAAGCCCTTTGGGTTTATGCCGTTTTACCCCGGACCTGGCCTGGGCGGACACTGTATTCCGATTGATCCTTTCTACTTGTCATGGAAGAGCAAGGAGACCGGAATCGAAGCGCGCTTTATTGAGTTGGCCGGCTACATCAATGGCCGCATGCCCGAGTTTGTGCTAGAGAAGATTCAGAATGCATTGAATGATGCATCGAAGCCGATTCGTGGGTCTCACATTCATATTCTGGGCGTCGCTTATAAAAAGAATATCGACGATGTTCGGGAGTCGCCCGCGCTTGATGTCATCCTGCTGCTACGCCGACGCGGCGCGGTGGTGACCTTCTCTGATCCGTTCGTCGAGCAGTTGAATATTGACGGAGTGACTCTGCATTCACAGCCACTGACTCCGACGATCGCCGAATCCGACTGCACCGTAATCATCACCGACCACAGCCCGTTCAATTACACCGAGATTGTTGAGCAGAGCCAACTGATCGTAGATACCCGGAATGCCTTGAAAGGGTTCAAATCAAATAAGATTGTTCGGCTGTGACGTTCAAAGCCGCCGACGTCCTTAACACTTCAAGCTAGTGTGAGACCCCCGTCGATCCGTTCAGCAAAGGCACACGTATCCCTATCGAGGTTGTTTTGACCGACGAAAAGTACGGGCGTACGCCGGAGCAGACGAACACTGATCGGTGTTCATCCGTGTCCATCTGCGGCTTTGAATAGATGTGGCGGTGAGGGTGAGATTCGAACTCACGGAACCCGTGAAGGTTCAACGGTTTTCGAGACCGCCGCATTCGACCACTCTGCCACCTCACCGCTTCTATGCGTGGTCGCCGTGCCGCTTACCAGCCTAACACTTGGGCAAATATCAGCGGTGCGACGATCGACGCGTCCGATTCGATCAGATATTTGGGTGTATCGATGCTTAGCTTCTCCCAGGTGATCTTCTCGTTCGGCACAGCGCCTGAGTACGAACCATAGCTGGTTGTCGAATCACTGATCTGGCAAAAATAGCCCCAGAGCGGCGTGTCGTGCTTTTGCAGATCCTGCCGCATCATCGGTACTACGCAGATAGGGAAGTCTCCAGCGATACCCCCGCCGATCTGAAAGAACCCAATGGAACTGTCTTTGGAAGTCTTGCCATACCAATCGGCGAGCTCCATCATGTACTCGATACCGGTGCGGACCGTGTGTACGTTCTTTACGTCGCCGGAGATGCAGTGGCCGGCGTACATGTTCCCCAGTGTCGAATCTTCCCAACCGGGCACAAACAGCGGCAGGTTGCGTTCCATAGCAGCAAAGAGCCAGGAATGCTTTGTGTCTATCTGAAAGCTTTTCTGCAGGTCAGGTGATTGCAGAATGCGGTAGAAAAACTGATGGGGAAATAAGCGTTCACCCTTTCCATCAGCGCTCGTCCACTCCTGCAGGATCACGCCTTCAATCCGGCGCATGGCTTCCTCTTCTGGAATACACGTATCGGTAACGCGGTTCATGTGCTTGTCGAGTAGCCGCTGCTCATCCTGGGCGCTCAGGTCGCGCCAGTGTGGAACGCGCTCGTAAAAGTCGTGCGCTACTAGATTGAAGACGTCTTCTTCCAGGTTTGCGCCCGTGCAGGAGATGCCATGAATCTTGCCCGCCCGGATCATCTCTGCTAGCGACACGCCCAGCTCGGCGGTGCTCATTGCACCAGCTAGCGTGAGAAACATCTTTCCACCCCCCTCCAGATGTTTGCGATAGCCCTCAGCTGCCTCAACCACCGTGGCGGCATTGAAGTGGCGAAAGTGATGTTGGATAAAAGTGGAAATCGGACCTAGACTCATTGCTTTCTTACGATAGCCTTTTCCGACGGCAGTGAGCCTGGCTTGGCAGCAAGGTTGATTGGTTCACGTCATAGAGGTAGTCAGGTCAGGAGTCAGAGGAGTCAGGGAGTCAGCAGGGAGTCAGGGACAGACGGAGTGAATATCTGAACCGCATAAGCCTTTCACCTAGACTCTATTCAGACATTTACTCCGTCTGTCCCTTCAGGACTCCTCCGTCTGTCCCTTCAGAGCCTGTCAGAGCTCCTGCATACGATGTAGGGCCAAGTTAATCAGCTTTAGTTGAACTTTCTAGTCCAGCTGCAACGGAATATAGATCAAATGCGCATTGCGCTCTACAAGCAAGACCGCCGCCCCTGCCGGCTTGATCTGGCTCAGAACTGCTTGCAACTGTGCCACATTGTTCACTACCTTGCGATTCACGCTGTAGATCACATCCCCGGTTTCTAACGGCGGCCCCGAATACGGCGGGCTCGACTTTCGCGCTGCAATTACCACACCGGCCGGACGTCGAAGGTCGGGCAGCACCTCCAGCACAGCCTTGTTAATGTCGAGACCTACAATGCCTAGTTGCGGTACCAGATTCTTAATCGTATCGACGCTGTCGGCTATTGCGTCAAGCTGCGAACCCGCCTGCTCCTCCGTGATCGTTGGGAGGTCGAGGACCTCTGAGCCGCGCTCAACGCGTAGGTTTACTTTCGTTCCTGGAGCGAGTCGAAACACTCCGGCTTCCAGCTGATGCACAGTGTTGATGGGACGTCCATTCAGGCCGACGATGATGTCGTCAGCCTTTAGGCCGGCGTCGCTAGCTGCGCCCTCTGGCCGAACATCTGAAACAATTACTCCGTGCGCCGTTTCCAGCTCCAGGCCGTCCGCCATATCAGGCGTAATCGTTTGGCCGACTAAGCCCAGCTGCCCGCGATGGACATGGCCCTGCGTCTTTAACTGCTGAAACACCTCACGAGCCAGCGAACTGGGAATAGCGAAGCCGATTCCTTCACTGCCGCCGGATTGGGTCAGGATGAATGTGTTGATGCCCACCACCGCGCCATCAGCATCGACCAAGGGACCGCCGCTATTGCCGGGGTTGATGGGCGCATCGGTCTGAATGTAAACCATCGGGTCATCCGGTTTAATCTGGCGAGACACGGCGCTGACTACCCCGAAGCTGACCGAGTTTTCGAGTCCCAGTGGGTTGCCCAACGCAAGCACCAGTTCGCCCTGCTTGAGTTCATCCGAGTCACCAAAGGTGAGATAGGGCAGATTACTTCGGGGAATTTTGATTACCGCTAGATCACTTTCGCGATCCACTCCGATGACGGTTGCTGTAATCGGCCGATTAAAAGAAGGATCGCCACTCGCCCGGGCTTCGCGCGTCACTCTGGCATTCAATTGCACCTTAATGCTATGTGCATTTTTCACCACGTGCGCGTTAGTCAGAATGAATCCATCAGCGCTGAGGATAATGCCCGAACCGCTACTGTCTTCAGCTGTCAAAACGTCGCCGCTGGTATTCGCTGACTCGCTGCTGCCGGTACCATAGCTGCGTACAAAGATCTGCACCACCGCACGCCCAGTATGCTCTGAAATCTCTTCAAACGACGAACTCAGCTCGCGTAGGGCACTCGTTCGGGCAGGGTTAGGCTTCGCCGGCGCTTTCATCTCTGTTGCCCCAGCGGCGTGCTCGGCCGTGGGAGACTGGGCCGGAGTCGGCGTTTGAGCAAAGCCGACGCAGGAACTTACCAATCCAACAACAAACAACCGCCGGACGTTACGGGGGAGCCTCATGTGAGTGTCTGTGTTCGTTCGATGCGCCTACTCTCATTTACAGTCCCACAATTGTTAAGCTTTTACAGTAGATTCACCACTTGCGCGTTCGCATTCGGATTCAGCAAGGCTTCAGGCCAAGAGCGTCGAGCGATTCGCGCCAAGCGGAAAACGCGACCAAACCTGTAGCAGACCCGGCACCGGTTCGTGGCGCTACTGGGGCAGCTCCGGCTCTGGGGGCTTCGTCTGTTGTTGCACTGGGAATACTGATAAGCCGGATCACCGGTCTGGTGCGTGAGCGAGTGATTGCTCACTATTTTGGACAAGGACCAATTGCTGATGCGTTCCGGGCGGCCATCCGCATCCCGTACCTCCTCTACAATCTTTTTGGCGAGGGCGTGCTCTCGGCTTCGTTCATCACGGTCTATTCCAAGCTGCGCGCAAAAGGCGAAACAGATGAAGCCGAGCATCTGGCCAAAGCAATTTTCGGTCTGCTGGCTGCAGCGTCTTCGGTACTGGTCTTAGCCGGGGTGTTGGCAACTCCCTGGCTGGTGGACATTATCGCCTGGGGCTTCAGCGGCGAACGGCGCGCTCTCACTATCCGGCTCGTGCGCATCTTATTTCCCGGTACAGGCTTGCTTGTGATGAGTGCCTGGTGCCTGGGCGTACTTAACAGCCACCGTCAATTTCTGCTTTCCTACTTGGCTCCGGTTGCCTCTAACGTCGCCATGATTGGAGTGTTGCTTTCCTTCGGCGGCGCAGAGCCAGAGGAAAAGCTGATCACGGACTTAGCCTGGGGTTTTGTGCTGGGCAGTGCGCTGCAGTTTCTAGTGCAACTGCCGCGTGTATTGCAGCTGTTACCGCACTTCCGCCCGGCCCTGGAGCTGTACTCGCAACATGTGCGCACGGTGGTCAGAAACTTTGGGCCTATCTTCCTCAGCCGTGGCGTAGTTCAAATCAGCTCCTCCGTAGACTCGATGATTGCGAGCACTCTGCCCGCAGGTGCCGTAGCGGCTCTGGCCAACGGGCAGATCATTGCGCTACTGCCGGTGAGCCTGTTCAGCATGTCGATCTCAGCCGCGGAACTTCCGGCTCTGTCTAGCGCTGTTGGAACCGACGCGGAAGTAGCTGCCATTCTGCAACGTCGGCTTTTAGCAGGGCTGCGGCGGATCGCATTCTTCATTGTTCCTTCCGCGGTGGCTTTTCTCGCTTTAGGCGATACGCTGGTCGCGGCGCTCTACCAAGGCGGGCGGTTCTCGCATGGCGACGCTCGTTACACATGGTCGGTGCTGGCGGGTTCTGCAATGGGCCTGCTGGCCACGGCAATGGGGCGGCTCTATGCATCGGCGTTCTACGCTCTACTCGAC
>CALMAV010000262.1:0-330 GCA_937859895.1 uncultured Bryobacterales bacterium
GCACATTGCCGGCATCATCGCTGCAAACGGTGCCGGTTCTGCCTGTGGGGCTTGTACGCGTTCGTTGGTCGGCTCGGCCCCTGGTGCAAACTTGATCGACTTGCGCGTGCTCGATGCTAGCGGCAATGGCAGCGACAGCCAGGTGATAGCCGCTATTGATCGAGCGATTGCTCTTAAGAACACGTACAATATTCGGGTGATAAACCTTTCTCTCGGGCGACCCGTGTACGAAAGCTACCAGGACGATCCGCTTTGTCAGGAAGTCGAAGCAGCCTACAAAGCCGGTATCGTTGTTGTCGTCGCGGCCGGCAATGACGGGCGTAATAACTC
>CALMAV010000262.1:340-5323 GCA_937859895.1 uncultured Bryobacterales bacterium
CTCCTGGGGTAACTTCGGATACGGAACCATCAACTCCCCCGCGAACGATCCCTATGTGATCACAGTGGGGTCTATGAAAGCAGAAGGTACTCCGACTCGCTCTGACGACCTGATCGCCAGCTACAGCGCAAAGGGCCCGACTCAGGTGGACCACATTGTCAAGCCTGACATCCTCGCTCCGGGCAATCAGATTGTTTCGCTACTGGCCAAGGCAAGCACACTCCAAACTCAGAATCCGGCGAATAGTGTGCCTCTGAGCTACTACCAAAACATAACTGGTCCAGGGGCCAGCAAGGTTTCCCCAAACTACTACACCCTTAGCGGCACGAGTATGGCTGCAGGCGTGGTGAGCGGCGCTGTCGCAGATCTGTTGCAAGCCAATCCTTTGCTAACCCCGGATCAGGTAAAGCTGCTACTCATGGAGACGGCATATAAGACCTTTCCGCAGACCAGCTCGGTATTTGACGCTGCGAGCAACACCACCTATACCAGCTACTACGACATCTTTACCGTAGGAGCCGGCTACATGGATCTAGGCGCAGCGCTTGCTCAGGTCAATCGGGTTCCGGCCAATGTTACGGCTGTGTCTCCTGTTGCGCAGTACGACCCTTCAACCGGCAATGTGACTCTGGCTCTGGACCCTTCCATCTCGGCGAACCGCACGCTGTGGGGCGCACAGAGCATCTGGGGAAGCTCGGTTCTTTCTGGTACGCAGGCCATCTGGGACTCCAGAACACTCTGGGGCGCCACGACTGACGTAACTGATACGCGTACTCTGTGGGGCGCCCGCACTCTGTGGGGAGCAACCGCGGTAGCCAGCGATCGCACACTCTGGGGAGCAGGTTCGGTGACCGATACCCGCACACTCTGGGGCGCAAGCTCAGTTGAGATTCAGGGCGAACAGTAAAGTCTGTATAACTTACGATTGAAACGCGCCGGAGGCGAAAGCCATTGGCGCGTTTTCCGTGTGTCACCAGATATAGTCTTTAGCTTCGTTCCGCCGTTTGTAGCTGTCGAGAACGTGAACCACGCGCACTTTCTTCAGTTTGGCCGGAGAAAGCTGTCCGAGTGGTACGTAGACAATCGTCCGGTTTGCTCGGATGGCGAGTTGCCGGAAAACGCTGCGCGGGGGCTTAGCAGCGATATAGATAACGTGCTTTTCAACCGAGTAATCCAGTGCCGCCATTAGTAGCTTCTCGCTCTTGGTTTCAGCCCAGTCGTAATCCAGATCGTTCCAGACATCGAACAGCCGTCTCGGGGGCAGCGTCATCAGCAGACCTCCATATTCAGCGCGTCCAATGCCAGGCCCGACAATCTTCTCGAAGGGAGGCGTCGAGTAAAAGGCCATGTCGGACTCGTTCTGGTGCTCCCCAAGCCAGGTAGTCAGATAGGTGTAACGATTGCTGCGATCTTCGTCAAAGATAATAACCACAGCACCAACATCGCCAGAGAACCGGCCGTTTTCCCGAACGTAAAGCTTGCCTTCATGCCAATTCCGGACGGTTTCACGTAAGTCAATGCCATCCAGCATGGAAGTGGTAAACGGTTCGACATGCGACCGTTCTTCAGCGATCTTATTCCGGGCATAGCGCTTCAAGAACCGACCGTAGTTTTCGATTACCAGATCCTCGGGCGGGTATGAGCAGATGCTGTTACCGTCTGTTTCCCTGGCCCATTCGCCTTTGAACTTCTCGCGCTTACGCTTGGTCAGTTTGCCAGGTTGAAACATCTGCTTCATTCTGGGCAGGCGTCGCCGGATCCGAATCTTACGCGTGCGCAGCCAGATTTCTTCGCCGGAGATGTTCAGAGTCTCGCGCTCAGGGTCTTCCGTTTCCTGCACGCTGAAGCGGTTGGCCATCTGCCAAACTTCATACGCATAGTTGTCGTCAACCAGTGAGCGGGCTCCAACAGCCAGGTCATAGATGCCGGGCACCAAATGGCCGCCCAGGATGGCTAAATTGCGAGTGAACTTAGCCAGATTAAGCCGCTGCCAGGAGCGAATCGAGTCGCCAGTATTGATGCTGTACTCACGTTCGGCCTCGCGCAGAAGTTTAAGCTGCCACTGCAGCCGATCGAGAACAAAGAGAGGAGCAGTCCGCTCCGCTTCGTATTGTTCCTGATAGAAGGGCGGCTCAGACGTGACTTCCGCCAGGCAATCCGGATGCAGGTTGAAGAGTTCTCCACCCTGGAACAGACGGATCTTCGGCGGCGCCGGCTCGTCCTGCGGCGCTTCCATTGCGTCCAGAAGCGGATCGAGCATATTGAGAGAGACAACCGCGCAAGTAGGGGCAAACGGATCAGCGCCTTGCAGCTTCCAGGCCATGGCAGAGGCGTGGGACGTTACCGCTGCCGTACGGGTTTGGGGAAAAACCCGGTAGCGTTCTAGATATGCTTGGCTGCCGATTATTTCCACTGCCCAAGGCTCGGGATAGTGATCTTCAACGTGAGGCCGCTCCTGCCCGGCCGGCTCCAGAAAGATGACTTGAGCGCCAATCTCTTCAGCCGTTCGAATCGCTTCGACAAACGGGTCAGCAGGTTCCACGGGTATGTAGATCGCTTTCTCGTCGTCAGACAGGTCAGGCAAAACTATGACCGACATACGTGGCATACGCGCCAACGCTGTTTGATACAGAGCTTCGAGTGAAGACGGAAGCTCGACGGCGACGACCTTGGGCCGCCCTTCGAGCAGCAGTTGGCGTACTCGGGCTGCATACTCGATTCGGCCGGGCACAACCGGAAAGTAGGTGAGAGAACCGCGCTCCAGAGTTCCTGCGTTCGCTCCCTCAGCAAACATAAGTTGTTTCCGTCACCGCCGGGGTCCATAACGGAGTGCCTCTTCGCCCAGCACTCCTCGTAGTGCAGCAGCAAAGAGCGTGCGAGCTCCTTGACCCGATTCCTTGCTCAGCTTCAGAACGAAACGTGCGATATTCACGCCGTCGCGAACCGTATAGCTTTCGTCGGCAGCATGTGCCTGCTGGAGAAAATCGGTGACATACTGAAGCACCTCGTCTGGAGAAAAGGGCACATTTTCGCGGAGAATAGCCAACTCCTCTTCGCGTTCCGGGAAGTCGATCAGGATCTGGGGCTGTAAACGCGAGTGGATGTATTCAGGCAAGTCGAAAGTTGACGAATCCTCGTTCATGGTTGCAACCAGACGGAAATCAGGATGTGCCTTAATCTTGATACCCGCGACAACCGATTCAACGTATCTGCGATTGTCCAGCAGCGGTGCCAGGCTTGCCCAGCTCTTCTCGCTCATGCGATTGCCTTCGTCAAGAATCACCACGCCGCCACGGATCATCGCCGAGACCAGCGGAGACGCAACGTACTTAATACGGGACGCGCTCTCAATCACCGGCGTCACCAGCAGATCCTCAGGCCGGGTATCGACAGTTGCCTGCAGGATGTAAACCTCACGCCCCAACCGTTTGCCGGCAGCATAGGCCATGGTCGTTTTCCCAACGCCTGGCTTCCCGAGTAGGCGCGGGTTCATGGGAATATCGCGCTCGTGTATCACCATCCAGGCTGCCATCAACTGTCGCATGGCCTCTTCCTGCCCGATCCACTGGATGCTGAGTTCGTCCGGGTGCGCGAGCTGAAGTTCAATGCCTTCGATAACAGTCTTCATTTGTCTTTGGGTTGCGAAAGCGAGGGAGACTCCGCCCTCACTCCGCTTATCCATCGTAGAATGAGGTAGCTTCAGCCATGACAAAGAGACTGCTGCGGCTTGCCTTTGCCTTAGAGTTTCTCCTAGCGCTTGTGGCGATATTTACTGCCTGGTCAGAGGTGGGCGGCCAAGCGGTTCTGGACGCCATGACCTGGTTCTGGAAGCTTGGACTCAGCCTCGCACTGGCTGGGGCAACGGTCGGCTTTACTTCTGCCATTTGCGAAAACGAGCGATTTTGGACAATGCGCTCCACCCGGTGGCTAACAGCCATCTTCCTCATTATGATAAGCATGGGTGCGGTTACTTACTATTTCCAACTGCAGACCGACGAGTCTGACTCCGACGAGAACAGCCCTGTCTCAAGATCGAGCACAGCTTTGGACGAGCGTTGCATTTTAAATGAACGGAGCTGATACAAAGGCGTCGTTTGCGTTATGGCAGGATCCGCAAACACACTGGAAGGTGCAATATTCCATTCCCCTTTTCAACGAGATTGACTTCGAGGTGAACGAAGGATATCGCCGAATCCCACATGGCGGGGTCGAAGTAGGCGGTGTGCTTTATGGACGGATTGATCCGGGCTTAGTGACTATCTCAGCCTCTCGTCCGATTGAGTGCGATCACGCCGCAGGTCCCTCATTCCTATTGTCAGAGAGTGACCTTTCCAAGCTGGCCAACTCAATTCAATCGATTTCGCACGATGAAGAGTTGAAGGAATTAGTCCCCGTTGGCTGGTTCATTGCTCATACGCGCGGCCCTTTGCAGATGACGAGCCGAGAGCTGGAAATCTTCGGGCAGTTCTTTCCCGAGCCGGGTCGCATTACAGTTCTCATTAAGCCCGAGCGATTTAAGCCGACGCGCTTCGCCTTTCTCCTGCGAAATGAGAGTGGCCGAGTGCCTTTGGATGGCACGAATAATGTGGTGCTTCTGCCGCTGTCAGGAAGAACCGGCAAGCTACCTGAATCTTCGCCAGCTCCACCCCCGGTGCTGAACTCCCCACCACCTGAGCGACGAGCTTCCAGTAGGGGCAATATTGCGGTGCAGAAAGAGAGCTCCAATGCGGCCGCCTCGACACTGGAGACACCGCCCGAGGTGCGTCCTCTTGCTCCAATACCCGAGGAAGTCTCAGCGCCAATATCAGCCCAGACAATACCAGCACAGTCAGTTTCAACGCCGGCCCTACCGGTTTCGCTGCCACCAGTCAGTCGCGCAACGCAGCATCAGCGCTCCAGAGAGAAGCGCTTTTCAGGTCTACTCGTAACCATGCTTCTGGTAGCCGCGCTTTTAGGTGGTGGAATTGGGTACTGGGCTTATCT
>CALMAV010000262.1:5333-8087 GCA_937859895.1 uncultured Bryobacterales bacterium
GCAATTACCCCCGACTGTAATTACTTTGCACCTCCAGAAGCGGCAGTCTGATCTGTTAGTCGTTTGGAACCCGATTCAGACTCGGGGAGCCGACTATTCGGCTATGCGAATAAACGATGGAAAGCCGGTGCCGCTGTCAGTCGACCAGAAAACTTCAGGAATAGCTGAAGTACCGCTGGTTAGCGGCGATATAAAGGTCGAGATCATGTCTCGTCAGTGGGTGCGGGAGTCGCGTGGAATCGTGCGTTTTCTGCAGGCTGCATCCGTGCGTACCCCTTAGGGCTCGGGGGTGTTGCGCAAGTCGCGTCCCTTCATCTGAGCGGGCTGTTGAACGCCCAGAACGCCAAGAATAGTTGGCGCAATATCTTCCAGTGCTCCGCCGCTGCGAAGGGTGACCGCGTTATCCGTCATATAGATAAGCGGGACCGGGTTAGTTGTGTGATAGGTATGCGGCCCATTGTCGCGCTTATCGGCCATAGTTTCGGCATTGCCGTGGTCAGCAGTGATCAACCATGAACCACCGTTGCGCTTCAAGGCTTTATAAATCTCGCCCAAGCCCGCGTCAACAGTTTGAACGGCACGTATCGTCGGCTCCAATTGGCCTGAGTGTCCCACCATATCGGCGTTTGCATAGTTCATGACGATAACGTCGAAGCTGCCGCTGTCTATCGCGCCGACAACCTTCGCTGTGATACCAGCGGCGTTCATCTCGGGTTGCAAGTCATAAGTGGCAACCTTTGGCGAGGCGACCATCTCACGCTCTTCGCCACCGTAAGGCTTCTCATTCCCTCCATTGAAGAAGTAAGTGACGTGGGCGTACTTCTCGGTTTCAGCCACGCGGAGATTTTTCCAGTTTGCGCCCTCCATCACTTGAGCAAGAATGTTGTCGGGGTGCTCGGGTGGCAGCACGAATGGCAGCGGGAAGCTTCTGTCATACTGCGTCATCATCGTGTACGTCAGGTTCTTAGGAACCAGCGAACGCGCAGGTGTTTCCAGGTGAGGATCGGTCAAGGCTAGCGTGATCTCACGGGCGCGATCTGCACGGTAATTAAACATGATGACGCTATCGTCGTCGCGGATCAGACCTATCGGCTCGCCTCGCCGGTCAATAATGGTGAAAGGCTCAATGAACTCGTCCGTAATGCCCTGGGCGTACGACGACTTGATCGCTTTAACTGCCGATTCGGCTTTCGCTCCGCTACCGAGCACCATCGCATTGAAGGCACGTTGGACGCGCTCCCACCGCTTGTCGCGGTCCATCGCGTAGTAGCGCCCGGAGATTGAAGCAATGCGCCCGCACCGCATCCTACTCATCTTGTGCTCGAGTAGTTCGATGTACAAAGCTCCGCTTTGCGGCGGCGTATCACGTCCATCGGTAAAGCAATGGACGAACACTTCGGTTAAACCGTGTTGCTTGGCAAGGTCGATTAGAGCGTGGAGGTGCGTCAACTGGGCATGAACGCCGCCATCACTGCAAAGGCCGATCAGATGCAGACGATGCCCGTGCGCCTTCTCCACCGCGTTGAGCAGCACCGGATTCCCGTAGAACTCGCCTGAATTGATCATCAGGTCAATCCGCGTCACATCCATGTAGATCACCCGGCCAGCGCCCATGTTCATATGGCCTACTTCGCTATTGCCCATCTGGCCTTCGGGCAAACCAACGGACGGGCCGGAGGTGTTGATCAGCGTATTAGGGTAAGTCGCAAGTAAGTGGTCGTAAGTTGCTTTCCGGGCTTGCGCAATGGCATTGCCTTCGAAAATTGGCGAATAACCCCAGCCATCCAGGATTGTCAGAACAAGCGGCGTCTTCTTTGCCATAGGCTCTACTGACGAAACGCCTTCCGACCCAGATAGATTGCGGAAGCACCTAGCTCTTCCTCTATACGAAGCAGTTGGTTGTACTTAGCAATACGATCGGTGCGGCTGGCCGAACCGGTCTTGATCTGCGCGGCGTTGGTGCGAACAGCCAGGTCGGCAATGAAGGTGTCCTCCGTTTCGCCGGAGCGATGCGAAATTATGGCGGTGTAGTTGGCGCTAGCCGCCAAGCGCATGGCGTCCAAAGTTTCGGTGAGCGAGCCAATCTGATTCACCTTGACGAGAATCGAGTTGCCCACGCCCTTGTCGATGCCTTGCTGGAGCCGCTCTGAATTGGTAACAAACAAGTCGTCACCGACCAGCTGGATTACATTACCGAGCGCATCGGTCAAGGTTTTCCAGCCATCCCCATCGTCCTCAGCCATGCCGTCTTCAATAGAGATGATGGGGTACTTGCTCACCAGATCTTGCCAGAATTGCACCATCTGGTCTGAAGTCTTCTCGCTCTTGTCTGACTTCTTAAAGATGTAACGCTCTTTAGACTTGTCGTAGAACTCACTGGCTGCGGGGTCGAGTGCGATGGAGATGTCGGTGCCTGGCTTATAGCCAGCTTTGTCGATAGCTTCCATCAACACTTCGAGCGCTTCCTCATTGGCCTTCAAGCTGGGGGCGAACCCGCCTTCATCACCGACCGCAGTGGAGTAACCGCGCTTCTTCAGGACACCTTTGAGCGTGTGAAATGTTTCGGCTCCCATACGCAAAGCCTCGGAGAAGCTGGCCGCGCCAATGGGAGCAAGCATGAACTCCTGCAGGTCAACCGAACTATCGGCATGCGCGCCCCCGTTAATGACGTTCATCATAGGCACAGGCAGCACGCGCGCGTTGACGCCGCCCAGATAGCGATAGAGCGGCGTTACTTCTGATTCGGCTGACGCG
>CALMAV010000263.1 GCA_937859895.1 uncultured Bryobacterales bacterium
GGCAAGCCTCGGGTTCCTGTTCTACAACTGTCATCCGGCACAAGTGTTTATGGGAGACGTCGGATCACTTGCGCTAGGCGGAGGGCTTGGCATCATCGCAGTGCTGATCAAGCAGGAGATCCTGCTGATTTTCATCGGCGGCATTTTTGTTGTTGAGGCACTCTCAGTCATCTTGCAAGTGGGTAGCTATCGGCTTCGAAACGGTAAGCGCATCTTTAAGATGGCACCCATTCACCACCACTTCGAAGCGTTGGGGTGGCCGGAATCGAAGGTAGTGATTCGGTTTTGGATTGCCGGGTTGGTGATGGCGCTACTGGCTTTGACCACACTGAAGCTGAGATAGGAAAGTACGATTTTGGAGTTCAACGGAAAGCGAGCTTTGGTCATCGGAACCAAGCGCTCCGGCATCGCAGCCATTGAGCTACTGAGGGAACAGGGCGCACACCTGCGTGCGATGGATTCGGATCCGGCGCCTCTTCCTGGACTCGATATTCCTGTCGTTGCTCAGTCCCCTGAGTGTTTCAAAGATGGTGATGTGGATCCGGACCTAGTCGTACTTTCCCCCGGAGTGCCTTTTGATTTGCCGATGCTGATGGAGGCACGGGAGCGCGGCGTGGCGGTTATAGGCGAAGTCGAATTGGCTTCGTATTTCTTGCGCGGACCGGTAATCGGCATCACGGGTTCGAATGGCAAAACGACCACCACTGCATTGACTGGACACATGCTGCAGACCCTTGGTGTGCCGTGCCAAGTTGGAGGCAATATCGGAACGGCTGTTACAGCAATGACGCAGAGTTCTCGCACAGGGCAGTGGAACGTGCTTGAGCTGTCCAGCTTTCAACTCGAATCGATCAACCACTTTCAAGCTGACATCGCAGTCTGTCTAAATATCACGCCAGATCATCTAGATCGCCACGGCACCGTAGAGAATTATGCAGCAGCCAAGGCGCGGCTCTTCGAAACGCAGCACTCCGGTGGCCACGCAATTCTGAACAGAGACGACGCTATTTGCCGAAGCTTCGCCGAACGAACACAGGCGCAAGTGCATTGGTTCAGCCTGAACGAGCGAGTATCAAGCGGTATGTGGATGGCAGATGAGCAGATCTTCTGGAATGAGGGGCCGTTACTAAGTCGCAGTCAGATTAGGTTGCGCGGCTTGCATAATCTCGAGAACGTAATGGCAGCCTGCCTGGTATCCGTGCTGGCCGGAGCGGACCCGCAACGCATCGGAGCGGCGGTCGAGTCATTTCCCGGTGTTGAGCATCGGATCGAATTTGTGCGCTCGCTGGAAGGCGTTGAATACTTTAACGATTCGAAAGCTACCAACGTGGATGCGGCTCTGAAAGCTGTCGAGGCATTTGACCGAAGGCTCTGGATCATTCTGGGAGGCAAAGATAAGGGTGGAAGTTATACGCCGTTAGTGGAAGCTCTGCGGGAGAAAGCCAAAGGAGCACTACTGATCGGCGCTGAACCGCCCTATCCACATGCAGCCGCCCCACTTCTTCGAAAAGCACTGGCTGATGCGGTTGATTTTGTAGATTGCGAAACGATGGAGAACGCTGTTCATTACGCCCGAGAGCACGCGGCCCCCGGCGACACGGTCCTTCTGTCACCTGCGTGCGCGAGTTTCGATCAATTTAGAAATTACGAAGAGCGTGGGAATCAGTTCAAGAGACTCGTGGGGGAGTTGAACTAATTGGAGTGACAGCTGAAGACGATGATTGGCCGTCAATCTTTAATGAGAAGTGTGTAAACACCATGTTCGCCAATCTAAAACCACACAAACTCATCGCCTTCCCTAAAGGCCAAAGCACGGTAGTTCAGTGTTACTCTCGCCGACCATACAGCTTTGCCGGAACGAATGCCGATCTTCTTAAACTTAAGGGAGCGGTGGTTCGGGTTGCTCTTAAGTAAGGCAAATTGCTTAGCGGCAATTTTGCTTACATTGATGGGCAAAGCCTTGTAGTACCGCCAGAAGCTGGTGTTGGTTCGGTGAATCACTAAAGAGGTTTGGTCCTGCCAGCCTCATGGTCAGCTATTGCTTGGTTGAGAAGATCGTCAATCTTGCCAGAGTCCAAATCCGCTTTGAGTTGATAGTCAATGGGCTGTTCGGCGCTATCCTTTTCTTCCAGCCAGTGTTGCAACTCTATGTACTCCACTGCCGTGAGGTTCTCGATAGCATCTTTAACGGCATCTACGTTGGCCATTGCGCCTCCATCGAAAGCATAACAACTTACCAGGCAGGCCAAGAACTCTAGATAAACCCTGCAAGCACTAATCTACAGACCTAAATTCACTTCACAAGCGAGCAGCGAAATGCCAATATTGATTTAAGAAGAATCCTGAATGGCACAGCGGCTCAAAACAGACTGGTTTCTTTTTTTAACCGTACTCGGAATGGTGTGTTTCGGGTTGGTGATGGTCTACAGCTCATCCTCCATCCTGGCGCAGTTGAAATACCATGTCACTGGCACTTACTTCTTCTTCCGGCAGCTTGGCTGGGCAGTCTTTTCCATTATTGTTCTCCTCATCTGCATGAAGCGCGACTATCGCAAGTGGAACAATCCGCGTGTCGCGTTCGCCAGTTTAGGAAGCGTGCTCTTGCTGCTGCTTGCGGTGTACATCACCGATAGCACCAGTCATCGTTGGCTGAAAGCGGGGCCGCTTTCTCTGCAGCCTTCCGAACTCGCGAAACCGGCGCTGGCCTTGTTTCTTGCGTTCTTCCTCTGCCGTCGTATGAACGACATTAATAATAGGCATACGCTGGGGCCAATTGCTATCTCCATTTCTGTCATTGCCCTCTTTGTTGCAATGGCTGATCTTGGTACGGCGGTCGTGCTGGTGCTAACGACCATAGCGGTCGTCTTCGTTGCTGGTATTGATTACCGATACTTGGCTGTCTGCGGCGCACTGGGGATGCTGCTGGGGACCGGGTTTATCGTCATGAAGCCTTACCGGCTGGCGCGTGCCATCGACTTCGCCGATAAAGATCACAAACTGCTCGCGAAGATCGATCCAAATGGACACATCCTCAAATATGCCAAGCAGACCGCCTCTACCAGTGACCCGGGCTATCAGCAGCGACAAGCCAAGATCGCGGTCGGTTCAGGAGGGTTCATGGGCCTTGGCCTGATGCAGAGTAAGCAGAAGATGCTGTATCTGCCGGAGGCGCAAACGGATTTCATCTACGGCATTGTGGGCGAGGAAACCGGGTTTCTGGGCTCGCTGGTGCTGCTGGGCGGGTTCGTCATCGTGCTGTGGCGTGGGCTGCGCACCTATTTTAGAGCGAGCGATGGATTCGGACGCTACCTAGCCCTTAGCGTGACCGTGTGCGTTGTTGTGCAGGCCTTTATCAATATCAGCGTGGTTCTAGACCTGGTTCCGAATAAGGGCATTCCCCTGCCCTTCATCAGCTATGGAGGGAGTTCTCTGCTGAGCACGCTCCTGCTGATGGGCATGCTGCTGAGTGTCAGTGAGCACACAGCATAGATTCGTTCTGACAGGCGGCGGCACGGGCGGGCATGTGTACCCGGCGTTGGCTGTAGCACGCGTCCTGCAGAAGCGGGGGCACCAACTACTGTTTATCGGAACTGCAGCGGGCATCGAATCGCGGCTCGTGGCCGACGCCCGGTTCGCGATGGAACACATCCAAATTAGCGGGCTGAACCGTGTCGGACTTGTCCAAAAGCTTCGGGCCGCCACGCAATTGCCAGTAGCGGTTGCAGTAGCGGCAAAGATCCTGGGCAGCTTTCGGCCAGCCGCCGTCTTCAGTATGGGCGGCTTCGTGGCCGGACCGGTGATGCTCGCCGCTCTGCTGCGCCGCATACCGCTCGTCGTCATGGAGCCCAATGCCATCCCAGGGTTTGCCAGCCGCAAAGTGGCAAGCCGGGTTTACCGGGCCCTTCTCTCTTTTGAGTCCACGGCGCGCTGGTTTCCTCGCGACCGAACCGAACTCACCGGATTGCCCGTGCGCTCTGAATTTTTCTCCTTGCAACCCAAGACTGGCGATCCGTTCACAGTGCTGATCACCGGTGGCAGCCGCGGGAGTCGTACCCTAAACCGGGCCGCGCGTGAAAGCTGGCCGCTATTTCGACAAAGTGGATCGCCGGTGCGCTTCATTCACCAATCGGGGTCGGCTGAGTACGACGCGCTGCGATTGGAGTTTGAGCAATCCGGTATGCAGGGCGAGCTTGTGCCTTTCCTGCCCGACATGGCCGCTGCATTTGCCCAGGCCAATCTAGTGATCGGGCGATCAGGAGCCGGTGGGGTCAGCGAACTGGCAGCAGCCGGAATGCCCTCCATCCTGGTACCGTTTCCCTTTGCAGCTGATGACCACCAGAAAGCAAACGCCCAGCAGTTGGCCGATGCAGGCGCAGCTAAGTTGATACTGGATGCAGACCTGTCTGGGCAGCGCTTATTTGAAGAAGTAGAGCAACTTCGCGCAAATCCCAAAGCACTGGCAAGCATGCGCGAGAAAGTCAGACAGTTCGCTTGGCCAAGCGCGGCCGAGCGGGCAGCGGCTGTGCTCGAAGAAGCGGCGCACGATAAGCCTAGATAACTGTTAATGCAACGGCACGGCAAAGCCAGGAGACGTTACGTCTGACGCAGGAGCTGACTTGCTTGCACGTTGCGACAAAGAAGAGATGTCTATGTGGGGATAAACTCGCGGGACAAGTAAACGTCCAGCTTCGAGCTTGCCGTGGGCCCGAGCTTGTTCCTGAATACCACGTAATGAAGTTACCGTTACCGTCTGTCTGGCCCACCTGCGTCTTCGGTCCTGAATTTTGCATGTTAAATACAGGCTGATTGGGAGGTCCTGGAACAACGTATTGGTAGGTATCACCGGCCAGAAAATTGGGCGCAAGATCAGGGTGCGTCAAGTTGTTAACTTGGACACTGACATAGGCTTGTGCTGAAAGTGAACCTGCGCTAATAGCCGCCCCAGAAGAGTAGAAAAAGGCCAGTGAGGGCCGTAGCGTAAGCCGACCTTATAAGCGAACTCAATCTCGCCTGCGTAGACACACAGATTGACATGACAGTCCAAGTCTCCATTCGGAACTATGCTGCTTCCGTTGAGGGCACGGCGCACCTTGAATGTGCGCCGAACTGGAACGACGTCATACAAAGGTCGGACCGAGTATGTCGCTCTTAGATGATCTTGGGCCCGAAGCTTACCGCCCTGTTCTACTTCGGAAGTACGGCGTAATCACCTTGCGGAGCGCTTCTAATTGTTTGGGTAGGAAGCTTCAGATGCGCCTCTGCCATAAGGTTGGGCATGCGCGCAATCCACTGGTTCAGCGATATGTCCATATAACGTTCTGTTTTGAACATTTCCAGGAAAACCAGATCCTCTGTTCCCGTATTTTCAATGCTGTGACCTGCCATGGATGGCACAAACCCGACATCGTTTGCGTTGAAGTCCATAGTTCTTGCTTTGGCTCCAGCCGTTGCAATTGTCATCCGGCCCTTTCCGCGAATCCAGTACTGCCACTCACTGACATTCGGATGCCAGTGCATCTCTCGAAGGCCACCAGGCTTAACTGTGACCATAGCCGCAGCAATGTTAGCCGCAACTGGGAAATTGCTTGAATCAACAACTCGGACCTCGCCTCCAGCTGACTTCTGGGTAGGCGGCATGTTTGCCATCTGAAAAGTATATTTGTTTTCCGTCTCCAAGTGCTTCCCCAAAAAGCGCCGATCATCTTCAAGCGACCCTGGAAGAGGTGCTTCAAAGATGTACAGTTCTCTTGGCGGCAGCTGATCGAAGACCTGCGGAGACCAACCCATATTCTTGTTTACGATCTCCGGAGACGTGTGGGCGAGAAACTCCGAAAGCAAGAACGTATCGTCCTCCGAAAAATTTCCTTCGTCGAAAACAAGCAGGAACTCGCAGCCATCTTTTCCCAAACCCTGAATGGAGTGCGGAAAGCCCGCAGGGAAATACCACAAGCCTCCTGGCGCAACATCGTCAATAGCCATTTTGCCGTCCGGCTGCATGACCGAGACCCGTGCCGTACCGGTCAGCACAATCGCCCACTCGTTCGCTGTGTGCCAGTGGAGTTCTCGGAATGAGCCCGAGGTCAGACGCATGTTTACGCCGGCCAGATCCCTTGAGGGCGGAAGTTCGCGCTGGGTTACCTGATGCGTCCACCCGCCTGCCTGAATGCGCTTCGGAGCAAGATCAAATGAGTACCAAATCGGGCCTATGTTGCCGCGGTCCGTAAATGGCGGGTCATTTGAGTTTGGATTTTCGCGGAGCAGCGGCTTGTTTTCCGGACCTGGATCGCTGCTGCTGTTATCCTGCCTGCCCGTAAGTAGCTCCTTGCGGGT
>CALMAV010000264.1 GCA_937859895.1 uncultured Bryobacterales bacterium
GCGGCGGGAAGCGGCAGAGAAAGCAACCGAGTCCGGCCAGTATGCCGACGCCCGGCGTCTGCTCGATCAATTGCTCGGAACCGATCCTTACAATGGCGATCTGCTCGCGGAGAAGGCAAGCACGTATGCGCGTCAGGGAGACACTCGCGCCTTGACGGCTTTCTACTCTGCTGAGCTGAAGTTGTTTGCGGATGCACCCCTGACTTCGGCAGTCAAAACAGAGCGGGTGGCGGCACTGCGGCGCGGCTACATTCAGGCGCTGACCACGGCAGGCCAGTTTACCGAGGCGCTGGAGCAGTACCAGTTAGTGTTGAACGCCTACCCGGAGGATGAGGCTCTGGCAGCAGAGGTCGCCGGATATGCCGACGGGCACCAGTTAGCGCCGCGCCTGGTGGGCTACTACGAAAAGGCAACCACGGATTCACCGCGTGACTATCGTTGGCCGCTGGTGCTGGCACGCCTGCAGACCCGGTTGCGTCACTATCCCGAAGCAGTTACTGCGTATGACAGAGCGGGCACAGTTCGCCCGGACCGCACAGATATATTCATTGCCAAGGCCGATTTGCAGCTGCGATTGCTGCGCTTTGCTGACGCCAATGAAAGCTACAGAAAGCTATATGAGCTTAGCTATCACGATACGCAGTATCTGGCCAAAGAAGCGGACGCAACTGCACGATCGGGCAACAGGATTGAAGCTTTACGGCTGCTTCGAGCCGCCTACATTGAGCCGCATCCAGGTGAGCCAAACGGATACGTCACGGCCATGGCGCAAGCGCAGGCTTGGGGCATGTTCGACGCGGTAAACGACTTGTTTCAACAGGTGCATCCGATGCTGTCAGCTGAGGGTGCGCCTAAACAGGCAGCTCTGAACATTGAAATAAAGTCGCTGGCCGCAATGCATCGGGTGAACGAGGCCATGTCGCTGATCTCGGGTGAAACAAGAGATGCAGCGGAGGCAGCCTCGCTACTTCAGGCCCTCGGCGCTTCAGCAGCCAAGTATATGACACCTGCTGAGAAGGCAAGTTTGTCGAACTATATTCGTTCTAATGGGTCCTCGCCGAAGCTCGGTAGCCTCGCGTTTGCCCGTGTACTGCGTTTCCGGCAGTTGGAAGCGGAGGTACTGCTCCAACAAGCTCAATCCTCTACCGGTGAAGACTCTCGGTGGGCCGAGTATGAGAGGTTGCAATCGTCACGGCTCCTGTACTCTCCCCCGGGGCATGACCTGGAGGATTTAGGGCGGAGTCGCCGCCACGAATTACCTTTGTACCGGGACATAATGCGTCAGGCTTACGCAGCGTTTGAGCATGCAGGCGATTCGGCTGGTCAGCTACGACTGCTGAACTTCTCAGGTGAGAATTTTGCGCGTCTGTTTCTCAGTCAAGGCGGAGACGTTAATCGCAGGCTTAGCGATCTGGCAAAGCGCGATCCGAATCGGGCGAATGCAGTGGTGCAACATGAACTGAATGAGGCGTCAGCGAATGGAGCTGTGCCTGCGATTGCTGCTCGTGGACAGCGGCTTTCTCCTTTATGGACCGAGAGCTATACGGCACTTGCTGGACTGTACTTCCTTACGCCTGAGCCGTGGGCCTCGCGAGCCTTCGATGCCGTGCTGGGTCCGCGCACAGTGGCTGCAGAACTGGCTGATAAGGCAGGGAGCGATTTGTTACGTGGGCCAGATTGGTTTTACTACGCTGCTCGTTACGGTGACTATCTTGGCTATCGGCGAACCCCGGACGATGATGGACACCTGCTGGCCACGGTAGAGGCAGACCCGGCTGCATCCAACAGCTACGTTGCTCTAGGCGATGACTACCGCAATCTAAAGCAGGCGGAGCGGGCTGCCCAGATGTACCGTAACGGGCTGGAACTGAGTCCAGGGCGAGCCGACATCTACCAGCGTCTCGGTTCCCTTGCGCTAGCGGGAGGCCAGCGCGCGCAAGCACTGGCCGAGTGGCGGCAGGCTCTGCGACTGCTTGCGGCACAGGTAGAAGAAGGTCCGCTTCCGCAAGAATATTGGGGTACGGCGCGCGTGCTGCTTACCCACATAAACCGCGCCCGAGCTTTTCCAGAGCTCAAGCCCGAGGCGAACGCGCTGCTTGCGGCTTATCTGAAGCGCAACGGATTTTATCAGTTCGATCCGTTTCTCCAAGGCTTGTTCGCCCCCTCGGCTAATCGCGGAATCATTGTGCCTTGGATGATACAGCTGTCTCATGCTCCTGGCGGGACAGGCTTGGTAGGACTCATTTTGGGCAGGCCCGGGCTGGTTCCGGAGTCTGACAAAGATGCTTTGTACCAAGCGGCGATTGCACGCACTAATGCCGCCACCGGACTAGCCAGTGATGCAGGCGGCGTGGAGGCGAGATCCGCTGACGAGAGAAAGCAAGCTCCTATCGATTACGCGCGCTATCTGGACGGGCAGAAACGATGGTCAGACGAATGGGCTGTTCTGCAAACAATGACCCCAGTAAGTGATCGTCCTCTCGACCTGCTGCTGCGTGCTGGAGCCCTCAGCGGGCACTTGCCCCAACTGCTTGCGGGTTATCAGACCCAACCAGACTCAGCACCTACGGAAGAGGAAATGCTGCGAGAGGCTGCTTCGTTGCAAAAAGACGGGCATGCGGATTTGGCTCTGCAGGTGGAAGAGTTTGAATACCATCGAGAACTGGCAAGCGCATCAGCTCCAGTTTCTGCTTACTTCGGTATGGCACGGGTTCGATTCGCACAGAAGCGAACCGGGGAAGGGCTTGCGCTAATCAGAGACGTGACCCTGGGGGTTGGTGAGCTTTTTGCCAATTTGCCTGCGGCGGTAGAGACTCTTGAATCAGTTGGGCTGACGAGCGAAGCAGCTGGCTATGCAAGAGAGTGGCGGACAGCTGAACCGTGGAATCAGGAGGCGATTCTCACCGTAGCCCGTCTTGCCGGAGATACGGAGGCACTCGAGCAAGTTCGAGGTGCGAGCGTGGCCTCTTACGCCCAACGAGCTAAAGCGGCAGAGTTGTTGCGGATCTTGCATCGTCCAAGCGCCGGAACAGATGAACTCGCACTCTTAACGCAGACGGTGATCTCTCCCGCGCAGGCTCGGCAGCCATTTGCAGTGGAAGCCCGGCTTCAAGCGGCTGGGCAGTCCAGTTCTCCTGCTGATAAGGTGCGTCTCTATGCCGAGGCAATTGCGATCGATCCGGATATGCACGACCCTCGCCTGCAGCTTGCAGCAGCAGCTTTCCAGGCGGGTCAGGAAGCATTTGCAATAAGCGCCTTCGAATCCTATCGGACTGGTGAGGTCAGGGACTCGCCGGCTTACCTCCTTGTCGAAAGGCAAGTAGCGGAGGCTCAGGTAAAACGCGGCAAGCCGAATAGTGGTTTGGCTCTCTATGATGATCTCCTCCGGCGCGTCGAAGCTGGGGATCAGCGATCGCAACTAGAGAAGGCTCGTAGCGCGCTGGAGGCTCAGATAGCGTTGCGGGCTGTGAACCTTCAGCGCGTACCGTCCCTGGGGAAAGAGATTAAACAGGCGCGGATCGTGAAGCCCAAGCTGACAGCGCTGTCTGCTGACGCTGAGGAGGAGCAATGACGCTTCGCCATCGAAGCACCAGGATCGCAGCCGTGGTCAGCGGGCTTCTATTGGCAGGTGCGTCACTCTGGCTGGGTGCACAGTTCAACGATGCGCGTACGCCCGCGACGCTGCTGCCTGCGGGTGCACTTCTCTATCTAGAGGCAAAAGACTTTCACCGCACGTTGAGCGAATGGAACGGCTCAACCGAGAAGAAGAGTTGGCTCGGGAGCAAGAACTTCCAGCAGCTTTCGGTGTCGCGCCTGATTGAGCGGCTCTCGCAAGCGCAAGGCGAAGTGGAAAGCGTTGCGGGTATTCCGGTGAACATGAGCTTTACGGACCAGATAGCGGGAGTGCGATCCGGTTTTGCGTTTTACAATTTTTCCAAGCTGACTTTTGTCTACCTGACCGAAATGGGACTAACGCAGCTGGAGCAGAGCGCTTTATGGCGAAGCCGGAGATCATTTCAGTCTCGCGAAGTAGCAGGGATTCCTTTCTATTTGAAATCCGACGCGGCAGCGAATCGCACGGTGGCATTTGCATCTTACAAGGGTTGGTTCGTCGTAGCCACCGACGGAGAGCGAATGGCCCAGACACTTATCCTGTTGAGCGGCGGGAAAGCGCCGGCCATTGCGGGTGAGCCATGGTTTACAGAAGCGGTGAAGGAACGCCCGGAACAGGGCGATTTGCGGCTGGTCTACAACATGACAGCGGTTGTGGCCACGCCTCAGTTCCGCACCTACTGGCTTCATCGGAACGCCTCGGAGCTGAAGGAGTTCAGCAGCGGCATCTCCGATCTCTTTGAGCAACCGGATAGCTTCGAAGAACAGCGTGCACTTCTGCGTAGAGGCGAAGGGCAGACCGCTACCACGCTCGACTCATCGCTCGCTGATGCTCTCTCTTATGCTCCTTCAGATAGCTCGTTAGTGCGCGGCTGGAGCAGGCCAGACAAAGCGGTAATCGGAGATGTACTCCAGCAGGTAGTGGGTGCGCAGAAGAACGAGGCGGAGCGTTACAACATGCCTGCACCGACCGTTTCAGCTGAAGGCGGCGCGGTTGGCACTGAGAGCGACTTGGAGGTTCGCATTAATCAGCCCCCATTGGCCCGACTCTCAGAACGCACTATCGCATCTCTGCTTGATGCTCTGCTGGCCATGGGGCCGACCGCACTGGCACATGTGCAAACGGCTGCCGTGTTGCGCGATGGAGTGTTCGTTATGCCAGAAAGCGGCGTCGTATTTGCCTGTCAAAATCCAGACGGGCAGAAGCTGAACGCGGCGCTTGTGCAGGCTGCCAGTGCCTTAGAAGCGGGAAGCCTGGATCCGCTGCAGGCCAAGGTCAACGGCAAGTTCGTTCTCCTAAGTCGCATCGCGTTAACACGTGGCACAGCCGGAAGAACACTGCCTCCGCAGACCATCTACGCTGCCTTTTATAACCACGCCGCCGAGTGGCCTCACTACAAGAAGCTGTTCGGCGTGCTTGATGGACCGAGTGGTGCGCGTGAGCCGGGCATGGCTTCGACAACGCCGCCATTCTTTTCAGGAAACATCGAGGCTCTGGGAAACGCTCTATCGCGGCTGCAGAGTGCATCGATCATCACCGCCGATGCCGGCCCAGTAGTGCGCGAAACGGTGCGATACCAATTGGCTACACAGTGACTCGACGCAGCTTCGGAGCACTTGCTTTCGCGGCAGGCCTGGATAGCAAGGCCAGTTACTTCGTGAGCAACTCGGCTGGAAAGATTCTGCAGCAGTCGTGGGCTGATGCTGCTTCGCCCATTAGTTTCGGGTCGCTGTTAAAGCCTTTTCTCGTTGTGAGCTACTTGAACAGTGGCGCAGGGGCGCCGGAGCTGGAGTGCCACGGCGCCAGCGACGGTTGTTGGAGCGCACATGGGCACGGTCGGCAGGACATTGTCCGAGCATTAGCAAACTCCTGCAATGTGTACTTTCGCTTTCTGGCGACCCGGTTAGATATGGCAGCCCTGGAAGCAATCGCGTTGCGGTACCAGTTGCTTCCGCCCGATCGCAGTTGGAATCGAGCCCGCTTGATTGGTTTAGGGGAGGGATGGCCGCAACAGCCCGATGCGGTCGTGCGAGCGTTCGCGCAGCTGTCGAAAAACACAGGCGAGTCTTCGGTAAGAACGGCCCTGCGTGGCATGGCGTTGTGCGCCGAAGAAGGAACGGCAAAGGCAGCCGGATTCGCCTGTTACGCTAAGACCGGGACCGCCGTCTGCCGCCATCGTGCGCATGGTTTGGGCGATGGCTTTGCGCTGGCCATGTATCCAATCGATCAGCCACGGCGAGTGCTGCTGATGTCACGGCATAACACCACGGGCGCAGAGACTGCACGTGGCCTGAAGGGACTGCGAGACACGTGTGGGTAAAGCGCCGATCACGCGACGCGACTGGCTGCTTTCCGCAGCATTGCAACCTTGGATCCGGCAAGCAACCCGCTCGTTCTGGGTTCTAAAGCTGCTAGCTCCGCAGGTGGTGGTCGTTCACCCAGTCGGTACAGCACGGCTCCATTGCTCTGACGGGCAGCGGAGTTGGATTATCGAGGGAGACCGTTTTCTTTCGGTAAGACCGGGAGCCCAGCAGCTTCACGTCACTGGCCCAAACGACTTACCTGCCTGTCTTCAGCTTGAGGTTCCGGGCATGCTTCGCCGAACTTACACCGGTGTTCTCGACCTGCTCGGCGGTAGCGAAGTCGTCCGACCAGTGGTTACGATGAGTTGCGAAATCGCCGTTGGCTCTATTGTCGGTGCTGAGCTGCCAGTGAGTGAAGCACCGTTTGCCGCTCTGGCTGCACAGGCGGTGGTTTCGCGATCAATACTTCTGGGGTCGGTGAGGCGACGGCATGCAATTGCTGATTTCTGTGACACGACGCATTGCCAGTTCCTCCGAGCTCCTGCCCCAACCGGTTCATTGGCGTGGCATTCAGCCAGCGAAACTGCCGGCCTGGTCCTGAAACAAGACGGGCATTGGATGTCACCCCGCTTTTCAGCTGCTTGCGGAGGACGCACCGAAGGTGGGTTGAACGGCGAAGATCGCTATATCCCGGTAGTCTGCGAGAGCTGCGCGAAGGAACGAAGATCGAGAGAGGGGCACGGCTGGGGCTTGTGCCAACGCGGAGCTATAGTCATGGCACGAAGCGGGTTTACCTGGCAAGCAATCTTGAACAGGTACTTGCCCAATGCCGCAATCATCCGGCGTTGACGCGATACTCTGAATGTTGGATGGCGTGATGCAATCGCGTACCGAACAAGTTACTGCAGCCCAGTTCCGCCATGTTTGCGGCCTTTTTCCAACTGGCGTGACGGTGGTCACCAGGCGGATGGAAGAGGGCGAGCCTTACGGGATGACGGTGAGCTCATTTACGTCCGTGTCTCTGGCCCCGCCTTTGGTGCTGGTGAGTATCGATCATAGTGCACGCTTTCTGCGTGGATTGCGCCCCGGACTTCCGTTTGTCATCAACGTGCTCGGGGAACGTCAGCAGCATCTGGCTAAGACATTCGCCAGCCGGCAAGAAGACAATCGCTTCCGTGATGTCGATTGGTCGGCGGATTGGCAGAATG
>CALMAV010000265.1:0-1521 GCA_937859895.1 uncultured Bryobacterales bacterium
CAACGATGATCGATTCGGTTGATAAAGTCGGCATAATGTTCTCATTCAGTAATGGAGGATGAAGAGGCTGCTCTTATGGTGTACCGGGAGTGCCGGCCGAGATCACTTGTGGCCAATATCGCTTTCGTTGGAAGGAGTAGTGCGGCAGGGGAACTCTGAAGCGCCGTTCTTTGGCGTAAAAGGCTGTCCAATCAACGGGTACTCCTACTTTCCAAAGGTTTCCGACGGCGCTCTGGAGATGTTCGTCTTCCGCCACTGCCTTCTGTGCAGCAGGAAGCGTGGAGCAGACGAAGGCGTCATTGGATGATTGCCGCTTTGCGAAGTTCGACAATGTATTGCCAGGTCCGCACTCGATTAGAGCAGTTGGGTTTGTAGCTAGAAGGCAGGTGAGTGCTTCGGCAAATCGCACTCGTTTACGACAATGGAGCGCCCAGTAGCTGGGCGACATAGCTTGTTCCGGTGTTAGCCATGTGCCGGTGACGGTGGAAACGATTGGCGTTTCAGGCGTACGAAGTGCAAAGCTCGCAAATAACGCTTCAAGCGTAGGCACCACGCTATCCACCATGGAGGAATGAAAAGCGTGTGACGTTTTGAGTTCCTGTACGGCAAAACCTTTTGGCAGTCGGTTGGTCCACTGAGAACAACGCTCATGGGGCCATTTTCAGCAGCAACGTCGATTGCTGATCCATCCAGATACTGAGTTAATTGATTCAAAGACGCATGAACTGCAAGCATGCTTCCGTGAGGAAGAGCATCCATCATCGCACCACGTGCCGCAACGGCAGTGAGTGCATCCTCTAGACGTATTGTTCCTGCGAGGCAAGCTGCGACGAGCTCACCAAGGCTATGACCTAGCATTGCAGTCGGCCTAACTCCCCAACTCATCCATAACCGGGCACTTGCGTACGAAGTTGCAAAGATTGCAGGTTGAGCCAACCTAGTCGAACGCAGATGATCCTCAGCAGCCTTGTCATTACGTTCGCTGAGCAGCAGATCGCGCAGGTGTATGCCAAGGCTTGGGAACAGCAGATCATTGCAACGATCAATCGCGCTCCGGTACTCGGGTTCTGATCGATAGAGACCTGAACCCATGCCTGAATACTGTGATCCCTGGCCGGGGAAGAGAAACATCGTCTCTCGCGATTTCGATGGGCGACTACTTTCCTTTATCGAAAGTGGAGAAAAATTGAAGACGAAGTGCTGCACGTCTTTGCTGACGATTGCCGCTCGAAACGGAAGATCTTCGCGCCCTGTTGCAAGCGTAAACGCCGCATCTGCGAGGGACAGATCGGGTTGCTGTTGGAAGGTTGTGCGCAGCGAAGCGAGAGACTCGGATAAGCCTTTTTCACTAAGCGCTGAAACTACGAGCAATTGCGACGAGCGCGGTGAGGGCACAGAAGAGCGTTGCGGCGCCTCTTGGAGCACCAGATGAACGTTGGTTCCACCGACCCCAAAGGCGCTGACGCCGGCTCTTCTCGCAGTATTCGATCGTGGCCAGGATTGTGTCTCGCCTGTAACTCG
>CALMAV010000265.1:1531-1903 GCA_937859895.1 uncultured Bryobacterales bacterium
GGGTATCACTTCTCGATCGAGCGCGAACGCAGCCTTAATGAGACCGGTAACGCCTGCAGCGACGTCAAGGTGGCCTATGTTTTCCTTGATCGATCCTAAGGTGCAAGATGACTTTATATTTGTCGACCTTGAGAAAGCTTTGTTAAGCGCTTCCACTTCGATTGGATCGCCAAGAGGAGTACCCGTGCCATGGCACTCTACATAGCTGATCGCCGCAGCACTGATACCGGCGTCCTGATGCGCCATTTCGATTGCAGCACACTGACCTTTCGCGCTCGGTGCAGCATAGCCGACCTTCTCAGAACCGTCATTGCTGACGCCGATTCCGCAAATCAGTGCATAGATATAGTCGCCATCTGCAACGGCGTCAGT
>CALMAV010000266.1 GCA_937859895.1 uncultured Bryobacterales bacterium
GCTTGCCAAGATCGCGACCAAACTGCTTTACAGCCTGATCACCCGCAATACGGCAAAAACGGACGTTAACCGGCTCGAGCCGTTCGATTACGAAAACTACAACGAAGGTACGACTGCCTTCACCAAGTGCTCCTTGTATCGCCGTCTCCGCTGCAACTCGATTCGGAAGTCCACTGACTGAATCCAACGATTGTCCGATTCTCTCAAAGGCTGCGCGACTCTCAAGCTCGCGGCTTTTATCGTTCCCGCTCTTGAGGGAAGTGATCATGTTGGCAAGATCCTCGCGTTGCCGCAGAGTTTCCTGTTTCAGATCCTGTAAACATTCGGAGAGATGCTCGTTAAGAACTCGAATATCCTGGATCACCGACACTCGTTGAATCTTGTTGTGGATTTGCTCCAGCTGAGTAATCGAGCGCTCGCTGCCTCCGGAGATGGCCGTGATCGTATCCGTCAACTTGGCAACCATCTTTTGCAACTCTATGGCCTGCGCTTTAATGAATCCACTTGTGCGGCGATTGTAACTTTGCAATGCCTGCGTCGCGGAACCCGCTATTACTGGTATCCGACTCGGAACGAGGCTGGAAGCCAAACTGGAATCCAAACTTTGGATTTCCGCTTGGAAATTTTGATAATCTTCCGGTTCGCCCTCCACCGCATGTAGTCGGATCGCCTGCAGTAGCAGGTGAGCCATTCGCAGCAGAGCCTCAGAGACCTCATCTAAAGATTTATTCTCAACACCACCTAAGAATTTATGAAGTGAAACCATATCAATCGTTACGGCGCATTACACCTGCGCAGGAAGCGTTCCAGGCTAATCTGACGCTTTTCCTAGTGATGTAGTGCCGGGGATGCTCCGACACTCTCTAGAACTTTTGTCCGAGACCAAAGACTATGCCAGCAATCAGCCTGCGTCTCTGCAGCAAAGTAGAAACAGCGCAGGGGAAGGCAGGTAGTTAAGAAGGATCTCCACAATGCAGTCTCGAAACATACTTGTTTGTGGCTGTAGTGAGTGCCGCAACAACGACCCACGCACAGGATTTGGATTTTCTGTTTGCCTTGGTTGACGGCAACCATGATGGCGAGATCGACCCCGAGGCTGAAGCTTTTGCTGCCGGGCAGTAGCAATCGCTTGGCGCGCAACGAGCGGGAAAGCATCTCGCGTGAGAGTCTCTGGGCCTATCCCTTAGCCACGGCGATTACGGGGACATTGCTGTCAACCGAGGGCTCGAGGTGGTTGGAAACAACTTCAGGCGGGCAGACGCAGACAGTAACGGAACGCTTAACACCGCGTCGGATGCTTTGGCTTCATCAGCAGTAAAAGCAGTTTTTCGCTTCTAGTGCACCTCTTCCGAGTCTAGTCCGCTTTCCCAAGAGCTAACATTAGCGCCAACTATGGACATGTTGACGCACTTAGATGGCCAAGCTCAACGGCGGCTGATTTGCAGCAACATAACGGCCTGGCTCTTCGTCATCTACATGTGTGGCATTGGTCGAGAGTCGATAGGGTAACTAAGTCTCCGACTTTCCGACTCCTTCTAGGTCTGCTCATTACACTTTCTGCTGTAACGGGCTTTTCCTGGTATACCCTGAACCAGCTGCAGGGTCTGCGTACCCTGCAAACACAAACCATCGACGCTAACCGGCACGATTCGCTGCTCTTGTTACAGGTCCAGAATGACCTGAATGCTTTGGGCCTCAGACTGCGGGATATGACGGCCGTAACTGGAGCTGCCAGTTTATCCGAGTACCAGAATGAGTTTGAACGGCTGCGGACCGATTTGGAAAACTCGATTCGCGAAGAGGCACTGCTTGCCCCAGTGACCCGGCGTGCCGAGCGGCAACTCGAGTTGCAACAGAGCTTGCAGCAACTCCGTGAAACCTCCGATCGGGTATTTAAGTTAGCCAAGTCAGGCAACGAATCTGCGGCGCGTATTCTGGCTGCGACGCAATTGTCGAGCAAAGAAGCTGCAGCCGCCGCGCTGGTGTTGAACCTGCTCGAAAGAAACAACGAGGCTGACGAGCGCGCCGATGTCAAAGTGGCCTCAATTTATAAAGGCGTCGAGCGCAACATCTATGCCTTCCTGGCTGCCACCATCCTGGCGATTGTTGTTACAAGTTCGTATTTGACGTACTCAAACCGTCGGCTCTTTAGCAAGCTTCAGTCGTTGTCGCTTCAACGGCGCATCCTGGCCGGTCGTTTGATCAGTGTCCAGGAAGAGGTGCTGCGCTCGGTTTCGCGCGAATTGCACGATGAGTTTGGCCAGATACTTACTGCCGTTTCAACCATGCTGGCCCGGGCAGAGAAGAAG
>CALMAV010000267.1:0-1676 GCA_937859895.1 uncultured Bryobacterales bacterium
CGGTCGGGTACCTGGCGGCTCCAGCGGTGGGTCGGCTGCAGCTGTAGCTCAAGGTACTGCTGTGGTTACGCTCGGGTCTGACACTGGCGGCTCCATTCGCCAGCCAGCCAGCTTCTGTGGTGTGGTCGGCGTTACACCTACATACGGTCGCGTCTCGCGCTATGGCCTGGTGGCCTTTGCCAGTTCGCTCGACCATATCGGGCCGTTTGCGCGCAACGTCGAAGATGCAGCGGCAGTCCTCCGCATCATGGCAGGCCGAGATGAGCTCGACTCCACCTCCGCCTTTGAGCCAGTTGATGATTATCAAACCGCCATGCAGATGCCGGTCGCCGGACTCAAGCTGGGTCTGCCGAAGGAGTATTTCTCCGGTCTGAATGTCGAGACCGGCAATTTGATAGAAGCGGCGGTGCGCCAGCTGGAGTCCCTCGGCTGCACTGTTCGCGAGATCAGCCTGCCGCATACGCAATACGCGCTCTCCTGTTACTACATTCTTGCCACGGCAGAAGCGAGCTCCAATCTGGCTCGTTACGACGGTGTTCGCTACTCCAGCCGTGCCGAAGCCGATTCGCTCGCCGACATGTATCGCAGCTCTCGGGGTGAGTTCTTTGGCCCGGAAGTCAAACGTCGCATTATGCTCGGGACCTATGTTCTCAGCGCCGGCTACTATGACGCTTACTACAAGAAGGCGCAGCAGGTACGTACGTTAATTACGCGCGACTTCCACGAAGCCTTTGTGGACGTCGATGCCATTCTGGCGCCCGTCTCTCCCTTTCCTGCCTTCCGCATTGGCGAAAAGCTGGATGATCCGCTGGCCATGTATCTGTCTGACATTTACACGCTCACCGGGAGTCTCGCCGGCGTTCCCTGTATGAGTGTTCCGTGCGGTCGCTCGCCTGAAGGCTTGCCCGTTGGCCTGCAAATCTTGACCAAGCACTTCAACGAAGCCACCATGTTCCGCCTCGCTTATCACTACGAACGCGCCACCACGCGTTAGCTTTCCTGCTTTCTGCGATGCTCCGAATCGGTCCGGCAGGTTGGAATTACAAAGACTGGAATGGCGTCGTCTATCCCCAACCTCGACCACGCGGCTTTAACGAGCTGGCTTTCCTGGCGCGCTACTTCGATACTGTCGAAATCAACGCCTCTTTCTATCGGCCTATTACGTCCAAAATGGCCGAGACGTGGTGCCGCCATGTCGAACCGCACACAAACTTTCGTTTTACCGCAAAGCTGTGGCGTGGCTTCACGCACAGCCGCGATGCTTTGCCTGCTGACGAGCATCTGGTCAAAGACGGTTTGCTTCCGCTGCTGCAATCCAATCGGCTCGGCGCGTTGCTGCTCCAGTTCCCGTGGTCTTTTCGCAATGACGAAGAGAACCGGAGTTATCTGCTCTCGTTGCGTGACCGCTTCCGCGACTTTCCTCTTGTGCTCGAAGTTCGGCACGCCAGCTGGAGCGAGCCTTCTATCCTTGCTCTCCTGGAAGAGCTCGAGGTAGCACTCTGCAATATTGATCAGCCGCTCTACAGCCGCTCGGTGAAGCCTGATTCCGCAGTGACCTCTACAGTCGGTTATGTTCGGCTTCATGGGCGCAACTACAAGAGCTGGTTTACCGAAAGCAAGTATCACGGCGAACGCTACGACTACCTGTATTCGCCGGAGGAGCTTGACCCCTGGGC
>CALMAV010000267.1:1686-4446 GCA_937859895.1 uncultured Bryobacterales bacterium
CATCCGCGCCGTTCAGCAAGCCGCGCAGGAAACTTACGTAGTTACCAACAATCACTACCTCGGTAAAGCTGTGGCTAACGCTTTGGAGCTGACTTCGATTCTCGAAGGCCGTCCTGTTGAGCCTCCCTCGCAGCTTCTCGCCACTTACCCGCAACTTCAAGACTTCATGGCTAGTGACACTGCCGCTGAGCCTGGTGAACAGCTATCCTTTCTCCTCGAATAGACCTCTCAGCTGCGTTACCGTTCGATCTTTGGAGATGGTGTTGTAGTTGTCCACGTTGGAGAAGGTGCGTGACCGCATCCGGTCGATGTAAAGGCGGCCCTGCAGATGATCAATCTCGTGCTGCAGTATGCGTGCATACCAGCCGGAAGCGTGAATGGTTTTGGGCTCGCCCCGGTGATCGAGACAATCTACGCGGACCCGAGCAGCCCGCGGCACCATTGCCGTAAATCCCGGCAGACTGAGACAGCCCTCGTAGAACTCGCGCGTCTCGCCCTCCTCTACCGTCAGCACGGGATTCACAATGGCATGAAAGGGAATTGGCTTACGCTCGCGTTCAGCCAGGACATCGGCGGGGATGTCTTTGATGTACTCGGCCTTGTCCTCGATAACCGCAATCTGAACGGATACCCCAATTTGTGGAGCAGCTAGACCTACGCCAGGTGCCTTCAACATGGTTTCGCGCATAGCCGCAATCAGGTTCTGCATCTCGCGACCTTTAATTTCCGCTGGAGCCACAGCGCCCGCTTGCTGCCGCAATACCAGCTCACCAACTTGCACAATCTTCAACGGCATTCTGGTCTCGGACTCCCTTCGCTCATCGTAAACTCAAACCGTGTCGGAGACTGCGCTCTGTCAAACCCTACTACTCAACATATGAAGCACGAGACGCGCTGGCCTGTGGTCATTGCTACCCTCGCCGTACTTGCGCTCTACCAGGCGCTTCCTGAACATCTGACGCTCGGTCCCAGCTGGGGACTAAGTATTGTAGTGCTCTCGCTGTTGGTTCTATCCATCATTTCTCACTATGTCGGCAAAGCAGGGCTCAATTCGCTACTCGGAACGGCCATGCTGGTCCTTATTACAGTGGCTGAAGTCTGGGCTTTGGCTCTGCTCATCTCCGGGCTACCCACCAAGCGTCAAGGACCGGGTACGCTGCTGCGTTCCGCCGTTTCGCTCTGGTTTAGCAACGTGCTGGTCTGTGCTTGCTGGTATTGGCGTCTGGATGCCGGAGGGCCGTACCGCCGTGCCTCCCGCGAAGCTCACAGTGAAGGCGCTTTTCTTTTCCCTCAGATGACGCTGCCACCTGACCTGAAGGCTGCCCATAAAAGCTGGAAGCCAGGCTTTGTCGACTACCTTTTCTTGGCCTTCAATACGAGTACCGCCTTCTCCCCGACCGATGCCCCTGTGCTCTCCCGTTGGGCTAAGCTCGTCATGATGGTGCAATCCAGCATCTCGCTAGGCACACTCGCCATCCTTGCCGCCCGTGCGATCAACATCCTATAGCTAGTACTGCTCATTAATCAACACTGGCCCAAAAACATGCGAAAATAGAAGCAGTCCACAACATGTAGTATTGCTCCACAGCTTATCCACAACTGCTTGTCCGGCGCTGCCCGAAACGTATTGACCGCACCCAGCTTTGGGCGTTAAATAAGGACAGCAAGCCTCCGTTATTCCCACGAAAGTTCAACAGATTACTCTACTTATGGGCCAGCTTACCGTTACCCCTCCGCAAGCAAAAACTTCACTCCGCACTCTGCGAAAAGAAGAGCGTTCCGGCGTGTCATTCCCGCGCTTCTTCACCTCCAAACTCGACGGCGGGAAAACTCCCTACGATCAGGTTAACTGGGAGCTTCGCACGGCCACTATTGGCAGCGACAAAGGCTCCGTTATTTTCGAACAGCGCGATATCGAAGTTCCGGCTGAATGGTCGCAAACTGCTACTAATATTGTCGCCAGCAAATACTTTCATGGCCGCATAGGGACGCCGGAGCGCGAAACCAGCGTGGGCCAGCTAGTACATCGCGTTGTCGACTCCATTGCTGATTGGGGTCTGGCCGGTGGCTACTTCAAGAGTCGCGAAGATGGCGAGAACTTTCGCTCCGATCTAGCCCATCTCATGCTGACGCAGAAAGGCTGCTTCAACTCGCCGGTGTGGTTCAACGTCGGCGTACGTGAATCGCGCGGCTACGGATTCTACTTCGATGAAGCAACCCAAGTAGTCAAAAAGCTAGAGCCCGGTGAGAATCATCCACAGTGCTCGGCCTGCTTCATCAATTCGGTCGGCGACACGCTCGAATCCATTTTGGATCTCGCCAAAACCGAAGGCATGCTCTTCAAATGGGGCTCTGGTACCGGCACGAACTTATCGGCTATTCGTGAGGAAGATGCGCACCTCTGGGGCGGTGGTCGCGCGTCTGGACCCCTCAGCTTCATGAAGGGCTTCGATGCTTTTGCAGGCGTCATCAAGTCAGGCGGCAAGACGCGACGTGCTGCCAAAATGGTGATCTTAAATTCAGATCATCCCGACGTCGAAAAGTTTATCTGGTGCAAGGCCAAAGAAGAGAAGAAGGCGCACACGCTAATCGACGCCGGCTATGATTCGTCACTCGATGGCGAGGCATACGGTTCTATCTTCTTTCAGAACGCCAACAACTCTGTCCGCGCCACCGACGACTTCATGCAGGCTGTGGTGGACGATACCGATTGGTGGACCAAGAGCGTTGCTACGGGTCAGCCAGTTCACCGTTATAAGG
>CALMAV010000268.1:0-708 GCA_937859895.1 uncultured Bryobacterales bacterium
GCAACGGTTGCATACGCCATATTCTTTTCGAAGGTGACGTTCGTTGTATTGACGTCCAACTCATTCACATCCAGACCGGTACTCTTTGTTTTCAACCGCTCGAGAATAGCTGCCTGTACCTTCTCTTTACTATTGATGTTGTCACTACACCCGACAAACAAAGTAAGCGAGACTAGAAGCGCAAAAGGCGCACGTAACACTTCCTGATTATAGCTACGAGCAGATCAAGGGCCCGGGAGAGAGCCAGTAGCAGCGCCGGGCTCACTGCCTAAGATGAAAGAAGAACTGTGTTCCCAATAAGGCTTCTCTTCATAACCGCTTTGCTGCTTCATCAAGCAGCGGCTGTTACCATTCCGGCGGGGACGGACATGACTGTCCGTTTGACAACTCCCGTTTCCAGCTCCCAGAAGAAGGGAGAGCCGGTGAGCGCGGCCGTAGTAGCTCCAGTCTTGATCAATGGCGCGCCTGCCATTGACATCGGCACAGTGGTGACCGGCAAGGTGAGTGGTGCGAGTCAGTACAAGGCAGGTGGGACGGACGGATCTGGGGAGCAGCCCGCAATGCTGCACCTGCAATTTGACCGGATTCAAAGCGCAGGTAAAGCGCTGAAGCTTTCGTGCGTTCTGACGGACGTAGATAATGCCCGGGAGACGGTGGATTCGTCTGGCGTGATTACGGGCATTCAGAAGTCCCAGACATATGGGGCAC
>CALMAV010000268.1:718-8517 GCA_937859895.1 uncultured Bryobacterales bacterium
GAGTAGCCAATCTGGCTGAGCGCTATGGGCAGTTTGGGGACATTCTCAATCAGGTGAAGAGTTCATTTGTGAAGGAAGTGGACCCTTCCATCGACTTCAAAGCAGGAGTGGACCTGACCCTGCGGACCACACAGGCGTTCGATTGGCCGGGGCAGCCTTCCAAGCCGCCTGTGCCGCCAATAAGTCCAGCAGATCAATTGGCGAAGCTGGTGAATTCCCTACCGCTTCGAACACAAGCACTGAAGCCGCCAGCGCCATCGGATTTGACTAACATCATGTTGATTGGGACAGCCGAGCAGGTACAGGCGGCGTTTCAGAGCGCGGGGTGGTTTCCGGCGGCTGCCTTGAGCGACGCATCGAAGATGGAAACAGCGCGCGCGATTATTGAAGATCGCGGCTACAACGAGGCGCCTATGTCGATTCTGACAATCGATGGACGACCGCCGGATCTGGCCTTGCAGCGGCAGAACGATACATTCTCGAAGCGTCACCATATCCGTATTTGGCAACAGCCGCAGCAGTTTGACGGCAAGCCGGTGTGGGTGGCGGCAGCTACGCACGATATCAGCATTACGTTCTCGCAGGAGTCCAAGTCGTTCACGCATGGAATTGATCCAAACATCGATGCAGAGCGATCGAAGGTAGTGAATGACCTGCTATTTACCGGTCAAGTGCATGGTGTTGCGCTAGTGGACAGGACGAACCTGCCACCCGATCCTTCAAATGCGACGGGCGACAAGCTGGTAACGGACGGAAAGATGGCGGCGGTTGAATTCTGAGCTGAGACAGCCGTCATCAGGAGGCAGCGGCGGCTACAAGTATCTGGATCCGTTTATTACGCTGTTTGTCACGGTGCTGCTGATCTCGAATTTGGTTGCGCCGAAGTTCTTTGCGCTGGGTCCGTTGCGCATCAGCGCTGCCCAGATTCTGTTTCCGATCACTTACATCTTCGGCGATATTTTTACGGAGGTGTACGGGTATGCGGCATCCCGGCGAGCGATTTGGTACGGCTTTGGAGCGTCGTTCCTGATGGCAGTAGTCAGCTATGTCGCCGCGGTGGTGCCGCCGGCTCCGGAGTATAGAGATCAGGCAGCGTTCGAGACGATCTTCAAACCAGTGGGCAGGATTGTTGCAGCGAGTCTGCTGGCGTATTGGTTTGGTGAGTTTGCGAACTCATTCACCATGGCTCGATTGAAACTGTTAACGAAAGGCCGCTATCTCTGGACCCGAACGATTGGTTCAACTGTTGTAGGGCAGGCTGTGGATACGACGGTTGTGATGTTTGCGGCGTTCTACGGTACGCGGTCGACGCAAGTGATTTGGCAGCTGATCCTGTCAGGTTATTTGATCAAAGTAGTTTACGAAACGCTGATGACACCGGTGACTTATGCGGCCGTGGGTTTCTTAAAAAGGAGCGAAGGAGTGGATCACTTTGACTACGGGACGAACTTTAATCCTTTTGCCGGCACTGCCGATAAGAGCGGGTGAACGCAGGTGCTAGCCTAGGTCGGCCGGCGCACGGATCAGCTTAACGGGAAGGCTGATTGGCTTGCCGTTGCGAATGATGGATAGGACCATGGATTCGCCCACGCGCTTAGTAGCAATCATGCGGACAAGTACGTCCTGACGGTCTACGGCATGGCCGTCCACGGCGACAATGAGGTCTCCGCCAATGCCTAATTCGACGTTACCAACATCGACGATCTCGCGTGCGCCGTGCACTCCGGCAGCTTCTTCGGAGGTTCCTCGCCCGACATTTTGAACCAGCAAGCCGCCCCGTCTGGGTAGCCCGAGTGCCTCTGCTAAATCGCCTGCAACGTATTCGGTAGTGATGCCTAGCTTGGGGCGCTCCGTCACACGTCCGGCTTGATAGTCGGCCAACAAGGCCTTAGCCCGGTTGATGGGCAGCGCAAAGCCGATGCCTAAATTAGTCTGGCCGAGAATGGCGGTATTGATGCCGATGACCGAGCCGTTGGAATCAAGCAGTGGCCCGCCGCTGTTGCCTCCATTGATGGCGGCGTCTGTCTGGACCATGCCTTCCAAGCGCTGCTGATTTTCACCCTCGATGGCTCGGCCAATAGAACTCACCACGCCAACGGTGAGCGTTCCTTCCAGACCGAACGGATTGCCAATGGCGAGCACTTTCTGGCCGACTTGCAGGTGCTCAGAGTCGCCTAGACGCAGATATTCTACCTTGCGCTTTAAATTGATTTTGATAAGGGCTAAGTCGTCGGAGCGATCTGTGTCTAGTGCCGTTGCGTAGTATTGCGACTGGTCTGACAGAGTAACCTGCAAACGGCTGCTACCGGAGACAACGTGAAAGTTAGTGAGGATAAAACCCTGGTCGTTGATTAAGAAGCCGGAACCAAGACTTTGGGAAGCCACAGGTTGATAGAAGAAGTCGCGGCGAACGGTAGTGCTGGTGATGTAGACCGTTGCCAGCCGCGCCGTCTTGTAGATATCGATATTGTTCTGCTCGTCGGACGAGAGGCCAGCGCCGCGCACCGATTGCGGCTCGGACCAATGGGACGCGTTACGGAGCAGCGGAGCAGAGAGGCGGCGAAGGCTCCAACTGGTTCCCGAGGTGATCCAGATGAACAGCAGCGCCAGGCAAGCGCCGGCAAACATGGAGCGAAGCCTCAGACGAACCTCCGCAGCTCCGCGTGAACGGCAGCAACTTGCGCCAATGTTTCTTCAGTGGTACCGCCGGTGTCGATGATGTAATTGGCGAATGACTTCTTGTCAGCGACGGGCATTTGCGAACGAAGGCGCGTCCGCACCTGCTCTTCGGTCAGGCCGTCTCTGGCCATCGCGCGCGCAATCTGTAACGGTTCATTGCAAGCTGTCACTATGAGCCTGTCGTAGCGTTTGTATCGTCCAGTCTCTATCAGGATAGCCGCTTCTACCACTGCAATGCCGTTCGGTTGTTCGTGACTGAAGTTGTGGAGCAACTGGTCCTGGACGCGATACACAGCGGGATGGACAAAGCTGTTCAGCAGCCTGAGCTCTTGGGGCGATGCGAAGACCAACGCGCCCAGCTTCTTGCGATCGATTGTTCCATCTGCCTTGAGTATGTCGGGCCCGAACGCTTGCACCGTTGGGCCATAGGCTTCGCCGGAAGGCTCCAGCGACTGGTGGCCTAATTTGTCAGCGTAGATGAGAAAGCAGCCGAGCCTTTCGAGTTCTTTGGCGACCGTTGTCTTGCCGCTCGCGTAGCCGCCGGTCAGGCCGACAGTTAACATTCCTGGCGGTGTTCAGCCAGCGTGACAGTGTTGGCCATGAGCATGGCGATGGTGAGTGGCCCGACTCCGCCTGGAACCGGCGTGTAGGCAGATGAGAGTTCTTCCATGGCACGAGGATCGACGTCGCCGACCAGAACGCTTCCGGTTTTTTCGAAGGACTCGAGGCGCTTCGGTTGGTGGGCGAACAGTCGGTGGGCGTGTGCCTTGTCGATCACGCGGTTCATGCCGACGTCGATCACTACTGCTCCAGGCTTGATGTGCTCAGGGCCGATCATAGCGGGGCGGCCAATAGCTGCGACTAAGATATCGGCAGTGCGGCACTCGGCTGCAAGGTCGGTGGTTCTGGAGTGACAAATTGTTACTGTGGCATTTGCGTGAAGCAGGAGCAAAGCCATGGGCTTGCCGACAATGTCGCTGCGGCCGCCGACAACAGCCTTCCTACCGGCAATCGCAATCCCATAGCGACGGAGCAATTCCATGATGCCGGCCGGGGTGCAGGCGCGCGGCCAGGGACGGTTGAGAACCAGTTGTCCCAAGCTGAAGGGACCGAAGCCATCGACGTCGTGAGCTCCATCGACAAACCGGGTGGTGATTGCTTCCCCATCAATCTGAGGCGGCAGCGGCATCTGGACCAGGATCGCGTCCGCGGAGCCCAATTCATCTTTACGAGCGGACAAGTATTCGGAAAGCTGCGCTGTAGACAGATCGCCGGGTACGCGCAACTCAATGCTGCGGATGCCGAGTTCCTCGGATGCCTTCAGCTTGTTGCGTACGTAGATGTGGGAAGCAGGGTCGTCACCCACCAATACAACGGCGAGTGCGGGTGTTCGGCCTTTTGCCTTTAAAGCCTCGATACGGGGACGTAATTCAGAGAGAATTTCGTCTCTAATCCGCTTGCCATCGAGGACCAAACCGCTCATGCTTTCGTGAGAATAGCAGAGGGTGGACGCCGGTCAACGACTTGGATAGCGGTAAGGAAATGTTTGACTGGCCTGAGGCTGTGCTCGCCATACACGGAGGAAAACGAGACGGGCGCTTTGCCTTCGACTGTGCGATAGAAGATGCGATCGGCAAAGGTCCGACGACCTTCGAAATCATCGGGGTAGTCACGGACGACATCGGTGACCATGTGCAGGATGCGTAAGAATCGCGATTGGCGGAACTGCGGCATATAGATCATGTGGCTCCGGCGGTCGTAGCGAAGTTCGGCGATGAAGTCGGCGAAGGTCCTGCCATGGCAGAGGTTGAGGATTGCATTAGGCTCCAGACCGTGGCGATCTCCGCCGGCTACGACGGGCAAATTTCGTTCGGCGCCTAGCTGCAGAACGCGGTTGTTTTCTTCCCATGAGCGCAGGCCGTTTGCCTCCAGGGCACCTATGAAGTTGCTCGCTGCGTTTAGCAGAGCCAAAAGAGTGGCTCGGTGCTGGGGAAAGCCGATGCCTTTCTCATCCCAGAGCGGATGGTTGACTACTACGAGAACAGCCGGGTCTCCATTGAGCGCTTCAAGGAGTTCAATGAGTCGTTCGGGCGATGGCGCAGACGTGTACCTGTTGAGTTCGGCCACAATCGCTTCCGCGGTTTGCGGATGAAGGTTGTGGATGCCTAAGTGGAAGAATGTCGGGCCGAAAGGAATGCTCCACTCGACTGAGATCGGGACGTGCCGGAACTGGGGAATGACGCGCAGGAGCAGGCTGGCTCGGATGTTGTCGTGGTCGGTTAGCGAAATGATGGCGGGTAGATCGAAGGAATTGTGCACCTGCTTTTCTTCCAGACGATAGGCTTGACGCGGCGGAAGCGGAGGTGTCCAAAAGCCGTTAGCGAAGTCAGGCTTGGCGGTTACCTCGCCTGACTGTTTGCGCAGGAAGTCACTACGCCAGGAGATAAAGTCGGCAATGGCATGCGGCACGACCGACAGGCTCTCTTCCGAACACGTCGTGTGGCTATGGATGGAGACGCCAGCGCGGAGATCCGGTGCCATGGCGGAGTCCTGCCAGTAGAGTTGCTGCGTTGTGGTAGCTGTAACAGACATTTGGTTTCACATCCCTCTATCAATGTCCGGGCTTTGCGTTGCGATTACGTTGTTAAAGGGTGAAGAAGTGATAAAAATTTCGGGCAGGTTGAAGTGTCGGAGTCCATGCGGAGCGTTATTGCCGTGCGGCGAAAAAGCGAGTACGTTCACAGACTTTGCGATTGTGCGGTTGTCTTTGTGGGGCAGTAACTTAGCTAGGGCAACCGCGGAATGTTTGCTGTGCCGTCAATACCGTAGAGCCGCAGAGGAGGGACGGCTCATGGAGCGTGGAAGGCGCGGACAGGATGTACTCGATTGGCAGTGTGCGCTGGCGCGGGCGGGTGTCTATACCGGTGATCTGGATGGATGTTGGGGACCGGTAACGGCGACCGCAGCCAAAGCTTTTCAAAGCACTCGTGGGTTAACGGTCAGCGGGGTAGTAGATGGAAGCACGGCGGTGGCGATGGGTTTGGGAGGGGAAAACTCGGTAGCAAGTTTCATTAGAAATGTTTCCGCTTCTTTGATTGCTCCGCTGTTTCCAGGGGCGCAGGCGGCTGACGTTCAGCGCAATTTGCCTTTGGTGCTGAACGCGCTGGTGGAGGCGGGGCTGGCCGATCGTCAAATGATAGCCATGGCACTGGCGACGATCCGGGTCGAAACGCGAAGCTTCCTGCCAGTGAGCGAGCAGGTCTCAATGTTCAACACGTCCGCGGGAGGCAAACCGTTTGACCTTTATAACAGCAGGCCCGGCTTGGGCAATACTGGCACGCCGGATGGAGAGCGATTCCGGGGCCGCGGCTTTGTGCAGCTAACCGGGCGGGCGAACTATGCGAGTTGCGGCAAAGCAATCGGGCTGGGCACCAAGTTGGTGGAAGATCCTTTGCTGGCGCATGATGCGAATATTGCCGCGAAGGTGCTGGCGAATTATCTAAAGGGACGGCAGGCCAAGCTTCGATCTGCGCTAGATAGTGGAGATGAAGGGAAGGCTCGGCGCGTGGTGAACGGTGGGGATCATGGGCTTCGGGAGTTTAGCGAGTGCTATCAAGCTCTTTTGCTGGCCTTGCCTAAACAGCTGGTGGTGGTGCCTCGTACGCCCGCAGCGGCTTAAACCGTTATGATGCAGGCGTGAGATTACTCATTGCCGTTCTCTGTGTCTCTTTGCTCTCGGCGCAACACGCTGCCCGAGCTGATGCGGTTGGCGCAATCAAAAGCGTGCTGACGACGCAAGCGGAGGCGTGGAACCGGGGAGATCTCCGGAGCTTCATGGATTCCTATGCGGAAGGTTGCACGTTCATGGGGTCGCCTGTAATGCATGGACGAGCGCAGGTGCTGGCGCGCTATCGCAGAGTCTATCCAACGGCCGCAGCTATGGGTAAGCTAGCGTTCACCGGCATGGATGTCCGACTTCTGGATGAGCACTTTGCAACTGCTACGGGAGACTGGCATCTGGTTCGGGATCAGGCGAGTGGGGGCGATGTCGGCGGTTACTTCAGCCTGGTGCTGGAGAGCCGCAACGGCCGTTGGCAAATCCTGCTGGACCACACGTCGTCAGTGAAGCCGACAGCTCAACGTCAATAGATAGAGAATGCCGTTATAGAGGAAGGCCTGAGGCGGGCTCAACGGCAGCAGCAGGCGCTTCGATCAGGATTCCGAGACGCAGGTAGATAGGCCGAATCTCTGCTCGGGCACCAGGCAGTTGAAAAGCAAAGAAGATTGCGCCGAGAAAACAAACAGCTCCGCAGAGGATTACCGTGGTAGGCGCACCGATCCGGGCCGCTGACCATCCGGCCAGCAAGCTTCCAAAGGGTGTCATACCGGCAAACGACATGGCAAGGAAAGACATGACACGGCCTCGCTTATCCTCGTCAACGACCGTTTGCAGGATGGTGTTGCTGGCGGCGAGATGACGCATCATGCCAAAGCCGCTTATGGCCATAAAGAAAGCCGACAGCCAGAGAACGTGCGACAGGCCGAAGCCGACAAGTGCAAGCCCAAACAGGCCGGCAGAAATTGGAATGGTGCGACCGAGGCCAAGCACAGATTGTCGCAGAGCAAGATTAGCAGCACCGACACCCGAAGCAGCCATAAGATAACCGAGCGTATGCGGTCCGCCATGGAGAATCTGTGCGGCAAAGACCGGTCCCAAAACCATACTCGCCACGCCTAGGGAGCTCACAAGCGCAAGTAGAAGCAGGATGGACCGGACTGTCAGCGAACCCGATATATAACGCCAGCCTTCGCCGAGCTCGCCCCAGAGGTTTTTGGCGGCGATGCGCACGGGCTGCGGCGTGATGTGCATGGCCAGAAGCGAGACGACTACGGCGATGTAGCTGACGCCATCGATCAGGAAACAGTAGCCCTCGCCGACACCAGCAATCAGGACTCCAGCCACAGCAGGGCCGATGAGCCGTGCGCCATTTACCAGGGATGAATTAAGCACTATGGCATTCGGCAGATCTTCGCGATGATCAACCATCTGGATAACGAAGCTTTGCCGGGCAGGCATATCGAATGCATTGACGAGTCCGCCCAAGAAGCCCAGCAAGATG
>CALMAV010000268.1:8527-12731 GCA_937859895.1 uncultured Bryobacterales bacterium
AGATGATTTCCCAAACAGTAATGATGCCGGAAAGCGCCAGCGCCGCAAGGCAGAGCGACTGCACCATGGAAAGTACTTGGGTAACGACCAACGTCCGGTGCCTGTTCCAACGATCGACCCAGACACCAGCTAGAGGCGCAAGAAAGAAGAGCGGAATCTGGCCTGCAAAACCGGCTACTCCGAGAAGCATGGGCGATCGGGTGAGGCGATAGACAAGCCAGCTGGTGGCTACGCGGGTCATCCAGGTACCGATGAGCGAGATGCCTTGACCGGCGAAGAACAGCCGGAAGTTGCGCGAGCCAAGTGCGCGAAAGGCCGTCTTCAGGGAAGCGGAGGGCACTCCTTGAGAGTACCCACTCTTCCGTGAGTTGAGCGAAACTTAAGTCTGAGGAGCCCTTACATGACGAGTATCAATTGGTCCGGCTGCCCCATCGTGCAACGTGATCCAGAAAAAATGGGTGGCGTGCCAACGGTACGAGCTTACCGGGTTACTGCCGACACGGTTATAGAAAATCACGACTACGACGTTTCTGCTGAGGAGATTGCTTATCAGTTCACTCTGCCTATTGAAGACGTTCGCGCGATCATTGAATACGCGGAAGTGTCGCGGCATAGTGCGCGTCCTTTTTGATCAGAATATGCCAGTTGGGGTCCGAAAATTTCTCACACAGGCCGGGCATGAGGTTTTGACCTCACCTGAACTTGGATGGGAGGAGTTCAAGAACGGTGTATTACTGAAGGCCGCAGAGGATGCCGGTTTCGATGTAATGGTGACCTCAGACAAAAATCTGAAGTACCAACAAAACCTCACTTCCCGGCGAATAGCTTTAGTTGTTCTCGGCGCAAACAGCTGGCCTGTTGTTCAAAGTTACACAAGGCAAATATTGACCGCAGTCAATGCGGCGCAGGAAAGCACATTCACGTTTATTGAGATGCCCCTACCACCAAAGCCTAGGTATAAGCGTCCAGACTCATACTAAGCTTTTTTCGAAGTTTGCTTTTCGTGTAGAGCCGTTTATAGCGTCGTCTCGTCGCGGTAGCGATCTAGGCGAAGCTTGTCAACACGACTGTTAGATCGTCCTGCTGCGCTGTAGTGGAGATCTCTCGGAAGAGCCGCTCCACGAATGCAGCGGGCTTGAGAGTGTTTGTGTTTAGGAGAAGGCGCTCGAGTCTTTCCAGGCCGAATTCCTGCCCGTCAGCTCCAGTTGCTTCTGTTATGCCGTCTGTGTAGAGCAGCAGCTTATCGCCGCTCGCGAAAGGAACCGAGACGTTGGAGTATGCCGCCTTTGGGAAAGGCCCGATAAACAGTCCGTTCTCAGCGAGCCGGACTATCTCATTCGAATTCTTTCGAAGCAGGAGGTTGGGCGGATGGCCGGCACCGGCGTAGGTGACCGTGCGGCCTTCGACATCGATAGCGGCACAGGCGGCGGTTACGTACTGGCCGCCGAGACTATCTTGGAGCATCATATTCAGACCCGCTAGAACTGCAGCAGGATCCCCGGCTTGTTCCCGTTGCGCGGCGAAAGCAATCTTGAGGGTCGAGGCGACAAGAGCTGCTGGAACTCCGTGTCCTGAAACATCGGCCACCAGAATGGTAAGGCGGCCGTCGCCGGGCTTTAAGAAATCAAAGAAGTCGCCAGCCACGGACGTCATTGGCTGGTATCGCGTCTCCACATGCAAAGGCGGAATGGCCGGAGCAGAATGCGGAATGATGGAATTTTGAATGCGCCTCGCAGTGGCTAGTTCTCCTTCAACGTCGATTAGTTTTCGTTCTCTCGCTAAGGCGTGGCGAGCCGCTGTTGAGCACAGGCCAGCCAGTAGAATCAAGAACCCTACCGGCTCGATATTGAAGCCGCTGAGCCGGAAGCCTTGGTTCGTGAGCACGACGAGAGCGCCGAAGATGATCAGCGGCCACTTGAGAGAGTTCACAAAGGAGTCCGAGTTCTTGCCTGCCCCTAGGACATGCAACAGGATCAGCAAAGTACCACCGATGATGAGAACGCCATTGATGAGGTTGGTCCAGAACTCTTGATGAGCGAGAAGAGCAGTAGGGATAGCGACGACAGCAAAGGCGACCTCAATCCAAAACCAAATAGCGATCGACGACTTCCAGCCATGGCCGAACAGTTCACGTGCGAATAGGGCGTACGGAATCGGGATGAGGTAGGTCAGCAGAAGGGCCCATGGACTTAGCTCATGCCCATGTACGTTCATCGCAGCGTGAACCAGATCGTTCTCCACGAATAACCGAACAGCATAAAGGACCGAGAAGCAACCGACCAAAAGCAGCAGACGATCGCGAGACCGGAAGATGGCAAGCAGGAGCGATGCGATGCCGACGACTAGAGCTACACAGGCGATTCCGAAGAAGGGGAGATTGGCTCGGAGCGCAGCGTCAACGACTGTGCGAGGAATGGACTCAGGACCCACGCAAGCCAGCCTACCTTACGAGGCGAACGCCAATCGCCTTTAGGCTGAACGGTTGATCATGGCAGTCGCAGTAGATTCAAAATAAGAGCGCAGGATGCTTTCGACCTCCCCTGGCATCTCGACTTTTGAGAGCGCATGGTCCATCAGTTTCATCCAGCGATCTCGTGCAGCTTGAGTTACTGGAAAGGGCGCGTGCCGCATGCGCAAGCGGGGATGGCCGCGGTTCTCAATGTAGCGCTGCGGACCACCAAAGCGGCCGATGAGGAAGTCGCGGAGACGCTCTTCGGCAGCGTCGAACTCGTTTTGGGGATAGAGCGGACCGAGGATATCGTCATAACGAACCTGCGTATAGAACTCGGCTATTAATCGACGAAATCCTTCTTCGCCGAGAGCCTTGTAAACGTCAAGTTCTTCCACGCGCTGATGCTAGCATCTAAAACCTGAGACGCCCTCAGGCCTTCACTTCGCTTGGGGTTACCGCTTTGACCCCGATGTACCGTTCCACCTGTTCACGAAGAGTGTTGAGAGTGGTAGTGATGCGGTCGGTTCCCAGAACTATCGGCTCCTGCGCGGGACCGAGAGCAGTGCGGGTCTGCACAAGGCGACGATGATCTTCGCGGAGTTTAGGCAGCACTTCAGCGGCAGCTATCGATCCGCGCAGAGCTGCAGAAAGATAGTACAGCGTAAACTCGACATCTTTCCCAAAGCTTGCCAAAGCCTCTGAGTGACCCACAAACAGTTGGAACGTACCCGCTTCCATCGCCATGATGGATTCAGCCAGGGCATGGGAACTGGCCAGCATGGAGCTGAGAAGACGGAGGCGTTCGGCAGTGATATTTGGTTCAGAGCTGATACGTTCGACAGATCCTTCAGCCTCTGAGCGGGCCCGGCGCCACCCTTGCCGTACATCCTCGGTGTTGCTTTCGCCGATGCCCTTTGAAAGGTTCTGCATCAAGCGCTGGAAATAAAGGCGTAAAGCGTCGATGAGGGCGGCAAGTACTTCAGAGATACGTCGGCGCTCCCAGGTGGGCCAGAGCAGGTAGGCCACGAGCGCCAGAAGCCCGCCCACAATTGTGTTGGTTCCGCGCAATACAACCACCTCGGCAGGCGCAACGCCGGCAGCCGCAAGAAGAAACACAATGAGGCCACTGACAGCAACGCTGAAGACGCCGTAGTTCGCCGGTCCGTAGAGACGAAGGGTAAACGTGAAGATACCGACCAGCAGTAACTGCGTCAGCGCAGAGTTGGGCAGTACATGATAGAGCCCAGTAGCAAGCAGCAGGCCGACCAGGGTACCTGCCAGACGCAGCAGACCTCGGCTGAGGGTGGTTGTGAAATCAGGCTTGAATATGACGACCAGCGTCATGGGAATCCAATACGATCGTTGCCAGCTAACTACACGACTAATGGCGTCAGCGACGCCAACCCAGACTGCCAGACGAAGAGCATGCCGGCAGATGCCCGATTGCAGACTGAGATTGGCACGCAGCGCATCGGTCCAGCTCTTGAGTTCACGACGCCAGGGCTTCTCATCCTGTTGATCGAGGTCGACTCCCAAGTTCTCTCCTGTGGCCGAACCCGCTATTCGGGCCACCGAGCGCGATTGGCCCGCAAATACGTCGGCAGCTTTGCCAATGTCCTGGGCACCAGCATCAGCCTGCTCAGTCAGACAATGGATGGTGTCTATCTCGGCCTGCAGCTCCTGCCTCAATCGATTAACAGCTGAGCTTTCATCTACAGTGGCCAAGGCATCGCTTACGGCCAGCATCAGCTG
>CALMAV010000269.1 GCA_937859895.1 uncultured Bryobacterales bacterium
AATCTGGGCATCCCAGTTCGGCGTTGCCATGGAAGCGCTGGCGCAGGGGAATGCAACGGCTGACTCGATTGCTGCTATCGGCATCACGAACCAGCGCGAAACAACGGTTGTCTGGAATCGAAAAACGGGAGAGCCGATCTACAACGCAATCGTATGGCAGGACCGCCGCACGTCAGCTTTCTGCGATGAGCTACGCGCGGCAGGTCATGAGTGCGTGATCGGCCAGAAGACCGGGCTCGTCATTGACGCCTACTTTGCAGGAAGCAAAATTCGCTGGATCTTGGATAACGTGGCTGGCGCTCGCGACCAGGCTAATCGCGGTGAACTTGCTTTCGGCACTGTCGACACCTGGCTTATCTGGAAGCTGACCGAAGGCGCTCGCCACGTGACGGATGTGACTAATGCATCGCGGACGATGCTCTTCAACCTACACACCCTACAGTGGGACGAAGAGCTGCTCGGTCTACTCGGCGTGCCCGCTTCCCTGCTGCCGGAGATCGTGTCCTCCAGCGGCGTGTGCGGATCGTCGGCCGGCGTTCTAAGTGGCGTGCCTATTGCGGGGGTCGCAGGCGATCAACACGCAGCGCTGTTTGGGCAAATCTGCACCCAGCCCGGAGCGGTGAAATGTACCTACGGAACTGGCAGCTTCATGCTGCTAAACACCGGGGACAAACCAGTGCCTTCGCGGAACAAGCTGGTGACCACGGTGGCGTGGCGGATCGGCAATCGAACCGAGTACGCGTTAGAAGGTAGCGTTTTTATCGCTGGCGCGGTTGTGCAATGGCTGCGTGATCAACTGCAGACGATCCGTAGTGCTGACGAGATTGAGGAACTGGCGGCGAGTGTGCCAAATACCGGAGGCGTTGCCTTTGTGCCTGCCTTTTCCGGCCTGGGTGCGCCCCACTGGGATCAGTATGCCCGCGGCGCACTAGTCGGTTTGACGCGAGGAACAACTCGTGGCCATATTGCACGAGCTGCATTAGAAGGCATCGCCTTCCAGATTGCTGACATCATCAAAGCCATGGAAGCGGACAGCGGCTTTGCCATCCCCGAGTTGCGCGTTGACGGCGGAGCGGTTCGCAACAATCTACTAATGCAGATGCAGGCAGATCTCTTAGGCGCACGGGTCACCCGACCGACCAATGTTGAATCTTCCGTCATGGGTGCGGCTTACTTGGCCGGGCTTGCGGTCGGCTACTGGCCCGACCAGGCGGCAATAGCTAGTCATTGGACGGCAGACCGAACGTTCTCCCCTTCCGTGTCAGAAGAGGAACGGCAACGCCGGTACGATCGCTGGGTTCGAGCAACGGACCGGGCGCGCGGTTGGGAGACAGCTTAAGCGATGGCTACCAGCATGCTTCGCGCGGACATCCTCAAGACAATCGGAACGGAGCAGACTTGGGATGTGGTAGTGATTGGCGGTGGCGCTACCGGTTTAGGTGCGGCAGTAGAGTCGGCATCCCGCGGCTACCGAACACTTCTGCTGGAGGGAGAGGACTTCGCAAAAGGCACATCCAGCCGTAGCACCAAGTTGGTCCACGGAGGCGTTCGCTATCTTGCGCAGGGCAATGTCAAGCTGGTTTTGGAAGCACTAGGAGAGCGCGGCCGCATGCTGGCTAATGCTCCCCACCTGGTCCGTAAGCTGCAGTTCATCGTTCCTGCTTACTCGTTGTTTGACCTGCCTTTCTATGGCGCCGGGCTCACCGCCTACGACCTACTAGCACGAGGAGAAGGGTTCGGACACTCACAGATTCTGTCGAGCAAAGCAGTTCTTCAGCACATCTCTACCGTAAGAGCCAAAGGCCTACAGGGCGGCATCCTCTACTACGACGGCCAGTTTGACGATACGCGCTTTGCCGTATCTTTGCTGCAGACGCTCTTCGACCAGGGTGGAGTCGCTCTGAATTACGCGGCTGTTACTGGCTTTGCCGAGCATGGGGGCAAGCTGACGGGCGTGCACGTGACCGACCGCGAGTCTGGCGACACCATGGAGATCAAAGCCAAAGCGTTTGTGAATGCCACTGGCGTTTTTGTCGATAATGTCAGGCGCATGGATGAGCCCAACACCGAAGCCATACTGGCGGTGAGTCAAGGGACACACCTGGTGCTGCCTCGAAGCTTCCTTCCAGGCGATACCGCGCTCATGGTGCCCAAGACATCAGACGGTCGCGTGCTCTTCGCTATACCGTGGCATGAGGGGGTGGTGATTGGTACCACGGACAATGCTGTGCGCCAAAGCGACTCCGAACCGAAGGCCCTTGATGCTGAACGAGAGTATTTGTTCGAGCATGTCCGCAAGTACCTGTCGCCTGAATTGACAGCTGACCAGGTTCTCAGCATCTGGTCGGGCCAGCGTCCGTTGGTGCGCAAGGTTGGCGCGAAGAGCACGGCGGCTCTGTCACGCGACCATACTATTCTGATTTCTTCTTCTGGCCTGATCACAATTACCGGGGGGAAGTGGACGACATACCGGCGCATGGGCGAGGACGCGATTAATCGTGCTGCTACGGTTGCTCAGCTTCCCTCGGCACCTTCTAAGACTGCCGGCTTGCGACTGCACGGCTGGACCGCTGACTCCACCGGGCTCAGCGACTGGGATCGTGTGTACGGAGGCGACTTGCCGAAGGTGCAGGCACTGGAGGCGCAAAGGCCGGCGTTGCTCAAAACGATTCATCCCTGCCTTCCATTTCGCTTGAGCCAGGTGGTGTGGGGCGCTGAGGCGGAGATGGCCCGAACTGTGGAAGATATCTTGGCTCGCCGGACGAGAGCGCTGTTTCTCAATGCACGCGCCAGTATTGAGGCGGCTCCTGTTGTTGCTCGCCTTTTACGCGAACAGCTCGGTCACAGCCCAGAGTGGGAAGCACGTCAGGTGAGTGACTTTACGGCACTGGCTGCACGGTATACCTGGTAGGCGACATGGATTTGCATGCTGCTGCACTTGGTGAATTTGTTGGGACGCTGATACTGATCCTTCTCGGGAACGGAGTAGTGGCAGCGGTGCTGCTCGCCAAATCCAAAGCGGAGAACGCAGGTTGGCTCACCATTACGATCGGGTGGGCTCTAGCAGTGTTCAGTGGAGTGGCCGTGAGTCTGTCCATGGGAGACCCTGACGCGCATCTGAATCCAGCTATCACCATCGCTTCAGTGATCATGACCGGCCATGCAGAGCGCCTGTGGTGGTACATACCGGCGCAGCTTCTCGGGGGCGTAGCCGGCGCAGCGTTGGTCTGGCTG
>CALMAV010000270.1:0-835 GCA_937859895.1 uncultured Bryobacterales bacterium
CTTTTGGTGCGGGATGATGCGCAAAATCCAAGCCATCTCATTAGCATTCACATAGAGCATGTGCGTCTGCGGATCAAAGGCCGGGCCACCCCACTCGCCACCGCCGTCAGTGCCGGGAAAGATCACGGTACCGGCGAAGCTAGGCGGCGTAAACTGGCCATTGCTACGTACTTGGCGAAAGCGCTTGAGCGCATCTTCATGAGCGGCCGGAGTCCGCGTGGTAATCAGATCTTCGGTTAGGGTTTGCCGCGCAAACGGCGGCGGCAGTATCGGCAACGGCTGAGTTGGAGCAGTCACCTCGCCATCCACGTCGGTCGGCGCGTACTGGCGTTCACTGATGGGGAACAACGGCGTGCCATGCTCGCGATCAAACAAGAAGACAAATCCGGACTTGGTGATCTGTGCTAGCGCATCTACCGGATGGCCATCACGCTGGACCGTCACAAGAGCAGGCGGAGCCGGAAGGTCGCGATCCCAAATGTCATGGTGAACGGTCTGAAAGTGCCATAACCGTTTGCCGGTATTCGCATCCAGGGCAATCAGGCAATTAGCATAAAGATCGCTCCCCAGGCGGTTAGAGCCGTAAAAGTCATAAGAGGCCGAGCCGGTAGGAGCGAAGATGATGCCACGCCCGGCATCCAGGCTCAGGCCGGTCCAGTTGTTAGCGCCTCCCATGTACTGCCAGGCATCGCGGGGCCAAGTCTCATAACCAGGTTCGCCCGGACGCGGGATGGTGTGGAAGGACCAGCGCAACTGCCCGGTGCGCGCGTCGAAAGCACGTATGTCGCCGGGTGCTGAGGGTAAGGTTTCAGGAACGGTGCTGCCGGTGATGAGC
>CALMAV010000270.1:845-2847 GCA_937859895.1 uncultured Bryobacterales bacterium
CCTTATAAACGACCGGAGGACTGGTGAGGGTCACCGAAAGTTGGGCGGGGTCGCGGTCCAGATGCGTGCGCAGATCAAGCCGGCCGCTATCGGCAAACGATGGAATGGGCTGGCCGGTGTTGGCATCCAGGGCGTAAAGGTATTGCCGCGAAGCGAAGAAAATTCGAGCGTCCGCACGATTCGGGCCGGACCAGTAAGTAACTCCGCGATTGCGCATCTTGCTACGAACCGTACTGCCGTTGTTGGGGTCAAAAATCCACTTCTGCTTTCCCGTAGCTGCGTCGAGCGCAATCACACGCAGCTTCGGAGTAGTGGCAAACAGTGTGCCATCCACAACGATCGGGTTGCATTCCAATTCACTGTCGCGAAAAGCATCGCCAGTGTCGAAGGTCCAGGCAACTTGCAGTTGCGAAACATTGGAAGCATTAATCTGCTTCAGGTCAGTGTAATGAATATTGTCAGGCCCACCACCATAAGCCGGCCAGCCAGTCCGTCCAGCCTGTTCCGCTGAACCCGCCGTAACAGCCAGACACAGGGCCAGTGCCGGCAAGTAAAGAAGTCGCACACGCATGCATTTCGGATTATATGAGAGATAAGCCGGCGCAGATCCAAGCAGGAATGCAAGCTGCTAAGCGTGTATTAACTGGCGTAGATTCCAATATCTTGCTCGGAGCGAATTCCGTTGGTTTGGCAACTCCTTGCGTTCGATGGCGTAAGCTGCCTGGTTTAGGTAGAACTTCGCTTCGGTCATGCTGTGGCTGAGAAAAGAAAAGAATGCCAAGAATAACAACCGCTTAACCGAGCCGCATGCCCCGATATTCCGTGTCATCGGCATCAGATTGTAGATTTCCCAATCAGATTGTCCAAGCACGGACATCGCGGCTTTGGGGTCTTCGAAGATAGAGAACCAAGGAAAACCAACCTGCTTGAGGCTATCAAGTGCCGCTTCAACGGAGGTGCTTTCTTCAGGCGCTAAAAGCCAGGTGAGGATTTGGCGATCAAACATTGTGAGTGGCCTGCTTTTTTCGTTCTCTCGCTTGACGGACAACAAAGGCCAGAACAGACCCAGTTGCATTTCGAAGGCTCCAAGCGGTGCTGGCGCAATTTTCGATCTGCCCAATCTGACGGAGAAACTTCGATTACTTCGCCCACGGTACGATAGGCCACTCGAGTCGTGAACTTGCTGAAGCCGTGCTGTTTCAGAAACGGCCAGACCTGTCGTTTGACCGCTATTTTTCGGTCACCTTCGGCAACAAAGCGAGACGAGCGAACAATAGGTTGATCTTCTCCTACAAGTCGGCCGATACGGATTACCTGCCTTTGAACCATTACTCCCGAATCGATAGCGGGTGGAAAATTCAAGTAAGCACCAAACAGCTTCTCAGATTCATCTCGCACAGCTTGCCTGTTTTCAGCAGTTGGGTTCGCGTGATACCGCAAGAACTTGAGCGTCGCCAGAGTTTCAAGCAAACCACCAGAGCCCGGCCCAACTCTCACACAATCGGGCAACAACGAATCGACATCAACATTCTCCAGGTAATGGATCGCGCGTGAGATATCGTCGAACAGGCTGAACCACAATGGTGCAGCTTCCTGTAAGAGAGTACGCGACTCCTGGATACAAGCTGCCATCGTACTTCCGCTTGCGTCTACGTAGAAAATGCCGGCTCGTGCAGAGCCATCCACCGGCGTCCTTTTATCTAAACGGGCTCGGAATGGGCACTCATACTCATATGGCAGAAGCCGCCCTTGTTTACCTCGCCTGATGGGACGATCTTCTACGCCGCTATCGAGGTAAACGCCTAGCTTAAGTGCGAAAGAGAAAGTGGTGCAGCCCAGCCGTTGGGCTAAGTGCGAATCGAACGACTGAAAGGTGACTACATCGATCATCGGCCCTCGATATCGGTAGGCAGATTTGCCGTCGAATATCGAAAAGCCTTGTCCACGAAGAACCGGCCAGATCTCGCTGCTAATCAGCTTGCTTACTGTTCGGCTGTCTACG
>CALMAV010000271.1:0-1019 GCA_937859895.1 uncultured Bryobacterales bacterium
ACCAGGAATCCTACGATCCGGAAAATGCTTCGGTGATCGATTGATAAGATTCAACCGCAAACGGGAGTGTGATGAGAAAGCTTTTATCAGTTTTTTTCGGGGCACTATGGCTGATTACGCCGGGCTACGCACAAGTGTCTACGGCTGAGCTAAGTGGGGCTGTTACCGATCCTTCAGGCGCGACAATTGCCAATGCCAAGGTAACTGCCATTGCCACGGCCACTAACCAATCCCACAACACGGTGAGCTCTTCGAGCGGTACGTATGTGCTGAGTCTGCTGCCGCCGGGCGATTATCGGATTGAAGTCGAAGCGCCTGGATTCAAGAGGCTCGAACAAATCGGAATTACACTCCAAATTAACCAACAAGCTCAAGTAAACCTAACGCTCCAGGTGGGCAGTGTCTCGCAGGTGGCGGAGGTCACCGGCCAGACGCCGCTACTTGAAACCGAATCATCGTCTTTGGGTGCTGTGGTGAATCAACGCTTGACCAATGAGCTGCCCTTAAACGGCCGCAACTTTATTCAACTGGCAACACTAAGCCCCGGTGTGAACGGCGTAGGCTTTTCTGCCGGTGGAACAATCATGAGCGGCACACGGCCCGACGATCGACGCCCGGGAACAGAGATCTTTGCGAACGGTAACCGGGAGGGCTCCAACAACTTCCTTTACGATGGCGTGGACGACAATGAACGCCTGACGCTTTCCATCGTCTTGCGGCCGGCTGTCGAAGCGGTACGCGAGTTCAAGATTCAAACCAATCTGTACAGCGCTGATATTGGGCGCAACTCTGGCGCAGTAGTGGATGTGATTACTAAGTCTGGTACCAATCAACCCCATGGCAGCCTCTTTGAATATCTTCGGAATTCTGCAATGGATGCGCGCAACTATTTCAATCCGGTTGGCACGGCCTTTCCAACGTTTCGCTTGAACCAGTTCGGTGGATCATTCGGCGGTCCGCTTACTTTGCCGGAGCTCTATAACGGCAGAAACCGTACCTTCTTTTTTGTTGATTATGAG
>CALMAV010000271.1:1029-12437 GCA_937859895.1 uncultured Bryobacterales bacterium
TTATGAGGGATACCGGCGCGGGGCACAGCAGCTCCAGTTCGGAAACATTCCCACGCTGCGTATGCGCAACGGGGACTTCGGAGAGACTGCCACCATTTACGATCCCAACAGCACCAGAGCCGTTGGTAACCGGTTCGTTCGTACGCCATTTGCGAACAATCAAATTCCGGTAAACCGCTGGGATCCAATCGCCGCCAAGATGATCAACGCCTACCCAACGCCGACGAGCACGGCACGCCTAAATAATTACCTTTCTAACACCGTGCTCAATCAGAGGTGGAACCAAGGCGATGTGCGAGTGGATCATCAGATCTCGCCTAAAGACAATTTCTTTGCGCGCTACTCCATTCAGAACACTGAAACAGTTGTCCCAAGCACTTACCCCGCGACGACGATTGCAGGTATCTCCGGACCGGTGAACTTATCGGATGAATCCTCGTTCGCCGGCACCTCATTCCAACCGGCGCAGCACGCCGTAGCCAGTTATGCCCGTATCATCAGCCCGACGCTCGTTAACGAACTGCGTGTCGGCTTCAATCGTTATCGTCTCGATTACACCGCAGATCAATTTGCTCCCGGAGCCCAATTAGGAAACAAGCTCGGAGTACCAAACGCGAATGTTACGCCGCAGGAGCAGAATCTTCCTATCTTCTCGCCGGCAAACTATCTGGGGATTGGTCAAACGCGTTCACTTCCTATTTTTCGACGTGAAAACACCTACCAGGTGGTCGATAATATCTCTTTCACCACCGGCAGGCACACGCTGAAGCGGGGCGCTGACTTCCGCCGCCGCCAACTCACCATTTACCAGACCAACCAGGGCAACGGACGCTTCAATTTTTCGCCTGCTCTGACTGATTCCCGCAATCCGGCCGGTACTGGAGGCGATTCGGCGGCCAGCTTCCTTCTCGGCTATCCGACTTTAGAAGCTCACGATTATACGCAGAACTGGCCTGGCGAGCGCGGCTACGAACTGGGCGTCTATATGGCAGACGATTGGCGTATTACGGGCAAACTGACTCTCAATCTTGGCGTGCGTTGGGATTACTTCAGTCCCTATAATGAAGTGGCAAATCGCTGGGCCAATTTCAATCTCCAGACCGCCAAAATCGACGTTGCTGGGCGCAATGGCGTAAGCTCAACTGCTGACGTTCGACCCTACTATCCAAACATCGGCCCGCGGTTTGGCTTTGCCTATCAGGCTGCCGAACACACGGTAGTGCGCGGCGGCTTCGGGCTCTTCTACAACCCCACCGGCAGTGAAGGCAACAGTCTGCGTCTCTTCCGCCAGTTGCCCTTTGGAACAACGACTTCTATTTCGCCAGGAGACATCTTTCCCGGACCGCGTGTTCAGGACGGATTCGCGCCGTTGCCACCTCTCAACCTGTCTTTCGCCGACAGTCCAAGCGGTGTTATGTTTGCGGTCGATCCGGCTTTCCGCCCGTCCTATGCAGAACAGTTTAACTTCGGATTGGAGCATGAAATCACTCCATTGGCGATGGTCTTTGGAGCTGCAGCGGTCGGAAACTTGGGGCGGCATCTGTATAACACCTGGAACGCCAATCAAGCGGTACCAGGGGCAACAGCACTCAATACCCGGCGTCCCTATTTTGCCGTCAATCCGAATCTAAGCGACGTGAGTTATTTCAATACGACGGGGCTCAGCAGTTACTATGCGCTGCAAGTGAGCGTAAACAAACGTTTCCGGCAAGGTGTTAGTGCATTGCTTGGCTACACCTGGTCGCATTCCATTGACGATGTGCCGCTCGAATTTGGTGGAGGAGCGGGTGGTCCGCAACCTCAGGATCCACGCTATTTGGGCCCGGAACGTGCGTCATCAAACTTCGACCTCCGTCAGCGGCTGACGGTCAGCTATGTTTGGGAACTGCCCTTCGGAAAAGGGCGCGCCATGCTCGATCATGGCGGAGCCAGCAACTTTATCTTTGGCGGTTGGCAGACGAACGGCATTCTCACCATTCAAAGCGGCTTACCGTTCACGCCCGTCCTGCAAACGTCCACAACCAACACGGGAACCGGTAGCCGGCCCAACGTAGTCAGCGCGACCTCTTATCCTAGAACGCTTCGTCGCTGGTATGATCCAACGGCCTTCGGTAATCCAGCCGCCTATACTTACGGCAATGCTGGCCGAAATATTCTGGTTGGACCAGGACGCTGGAATTGGGACATGTCAGCCTTCAAAGACTTTCCGATCCGGGAGCGAATGAAATTTCAATTTCGGGCTGAAGCCTTCAACATCTTTAACCACCCCCAATTTGGCTTACCGAATTCGACCATCGGGAATGTGCAGGCTGGATCCATTACAAGCACGGTGGGTAACCCGCGCCAACTGCAAGGCGCATTGCGCTTTCAATTCTAAGTAGCTTGATAATGCGACAAGCTCCCTTGAACGAGGTAGAATTCAGCATAAGGGACGCGGATTGATGGCCGCACTTGCTCAGAGACTAGACGCTCGCTTGCGCAAGCGGCGGCCTGAAACGGCTGCACAAGCACGGGAACGCATCGTTGAACTCATCGAACTGGCCGACGCCGATCTGCTTGATTTAGCCAGACCTCGCGTTATTGAGCAAGAAGTGCTCGATTTGCTAGATGAGCCCCGGACCCGGTGAACAGACCCTGGCTGAAGTTCGAAGCGCTCTAATATTTGCTCTCGATCTTAGCTAGCTTCTCGACAAATCGGGGCGATCAGTAATGCCCCTTAGGCAAAGCCTCCCGGACCTGCCTCGCCCGCTTCTGGATCTCTTCTCTTTTCTCAATCGGCATCTTTGTCACGTTCCGAACCTGCAAGGCCATGCGCTGATTCGCCGCCAGCTTGGTCTCGTGCTTAATCAGAAAATCCCAGTACAGCGTGGTGAACGGGCACGCGTCCTCACCCACTGCCTTATCCGGATCGTAGCGGCATCCCGAGCAGTAATTACTCATCCGATTGATGTATTTGCCCGTAGCGACATACGGCTTGGAAGCCATCATGCCGCCGTCCGCATACTGCGACATGCCCAGTACGTTTGGAAGTTCAACCCACTCCACGGCGTCCCAGTAGATGGCCAGATACCACTTGTGGATCTCAATGGGCTTCACGCCGAACAGCAACGAGAACAAGCCGGTGACCATCAAGCGATGGATGTGATGCGCGTAGCCGTACTCGAGTGTCTGGCCCACGGCCTGCTTCAAGCAGTTCATGTCCGTGTCGCCAGTCCAATACAGGTCGGGCAAGTCCTCCTGAGCATCCAGTGCGTTCTCATAGAGGTACTGCGGCATGTGCAACCAGTAAACACCGCGGATATATTCGCGCCAGCCTAAAATCTGGCGTACATACCCTTCGACGGCCGACAATGGCGCTTGCCCCTTTTGATAAGCATCCTGTACCGCAATCAACACTCGGCGCGGGTTCAGCATCTTCAAATTCATCAACGCAGACAATCGCGAGTGATATAGGAATGGCTGGTCGGTCCACATGGCGTCCTGGTAGTCGCCGAAGTCTGCTAACCGATTCGCTACAAAGTCATCTGACGCACGCGCTGCGTCTTTCGAAGTAACAGGAAAATTGAAGTGCTTCAGCGAACCAGGATGCCTGGGGAAGCGGCTCTCGACCATGTCGAGCACGCTGCGTGTTATCTCGTCAGGTGGAAAACTCAGTGGCGCGGCCATTAGAAGCCCCGGCCCTGCTTTACCGAAGCTCTTGCGGTTGTCGGCATCGTAGTTCCACTGCCCGCCTTCCGGCTCCTTGTGCTCCATCAGGAAGCCGGATCTCTTCCGCATCTCGCGATAGAAGAACTCCATACGTAGCGGTGAATGCCCCTTCGCCCACTTGGCAAAGTCCGCACGGGAGCAGAAAAAGTGCCGGTCAGGCCGAATCTCCAGAGGAATGTTGACGTCCTGGGCCAGCCCTTTCAGCATCTCCTGAACCCGGTACTCGCCCGGTTCAACCACGACGATTTTGGCTGGCTTGAACTTCGCGATTGCATTCCGCAGCTCCGGTTCAAACTGACCCTGATTATCCGGTGCGTCTAGTGTCCGGTACTCAATGGGCACCCCCTTCTGACGGAGTTCTTCGGCAAAGTGCCTCATCGAAGCGAGGAAGAGCGCGATGCGTACTTTGTGAGAGAAGACATGGGTAGACTCGCCCTGCACTTCGGCCATCCAGATAAGATCTTGTATTGGATCGAAGCCGTCAAAAGCTGCCGACTCACGGTCGAGCTGGTCGCCAAGGATGATCGTCAAGTCACGTATAGGCACTACGTTGTTAAGACGATTTCACCAGGAAGGGAGAAGCAGAAGATTTGCCGCAACTGTCCGAACGTTTATCATGGACAGACACGAGGTCCACTTTGCGCTACTGCTTACCGATTTGCTTTCTAACAGCGGCAATGACATGCCTGCCTGCCCTCTCCGCTACTCTTTATAACGAGGCGATATCAGGAGATCTATCCAACAATGGACTCGCCCCTACTGCCCTCACTGTAGGCGAAGGTTCCAACCAGGTATTCGGAACGACTGGAAATCACGGTAGTGGGCTTGATCGTGACTACTTCACCATCAACGTACCTACGGGTTATCAGATTGGCCAACTTGTCGAACTGGCCGGAACACAGGTTGGAGCCAACGTGTCATTCATCGGATTAGAGGCCGGTCCTCAAGTAACGGTCCCGCCGAATGCACAGTCTGCCGCTGGACTGCTTGGCTGGGATCACTATTCACCGGGAACCTCTGACATCGACCTTCTTAGCGGAATCAGCATCCCCAGCAATGGCTCTAGCGGCTTTTCTGCTCTCCCTAGCGGTCAGTACTCCTTCTGGATACAGGACTTTAATTCTGGAACTTTCGCCTACGCCTTTGATATTCGTCTTACACCAACTCCTGAACCGGGCACCTACGCAACATCACTGGTGGTACTCATGGTTCTGGGCGTAGTTACGCGTAAGCGTTCGCGCTTAAATAAGTAAGATTCCAGCCATCGCGATAATCCAGCTTGTGTGCGAAACAACCTGGGCTGCCCAAGGCCGCCCAGGTTGACGCGCGTTTACTTGACGATCTTACGACGGCGTTGTAGCAGGCCAACTCCCAAAAGGCCGATAGCTCCAACCAGTGACATCGTGCCGGGTTCAGGCGTGGCATTTGTGACAGGAACGTCCGAGTTGTTTGGAGCGAAATCGGAAATTGCGCCGTTGCCGCTCGCGCCGTCCCGTGGCCAGAGGTTAACCATATAGTTCGAAGGAGCCAGCAATCCAAGTGAAGGTAGCGCACTCAGGGGAACAATTCCGCTTACCGTCGAGCCAGATACAGTGATGTTGCTGATCGGCGTTACTGTATTGTTCACGGTATCGCGTACGGAGCTTGTGCCTGATGGATTGATGACAAACACCGAATCAAATGTCACTCCGGGAGCAATTGTTGGGAATCCAACCGTGCCCATTCCGCGATCAATGCACCAAACATACAGAGCCGTCGGCGTTGTGCCGATTGGGCCGTTTAGAGTGCTGGTGAACAAGAAGCTGGGCCCGGTATAGAGCACCTCTGCGCTCAAGACATCCAAGTCTCCGTTATGCGGACCGGTATAAGAGGGCAGAAAATCACCAGTTGGGTCAGATATCTGAGCCGCTTGCATCTGAGATGCGCCCAAACTAAGTATTATCCCGGCTCCGAGCAGAGATGCTCGAACGTGATTGCTGAAAGAAAAAGTAAAGCTCATACGTTGTCCTCATCACCAGGGCGCAGCTTGTAAGCCTGCCTGGTCTCTCTGGCCCTTTTCAGGTGCCTACACGTAAGCATACGAGTTACCGTTTCCGGCTTCCGTTTCCCATGTTATGTTTGGGCAAAGAAGTGACCTCGCCGCTTAACTTTCACTTGGAGCAGTACGAGGGTCCGCTCGATCTTCTTCTTGACTTGATTCGTAAGCAGAAGATCAACATCTACGATATCCCTATTGCACAAATCACGGCTCAGTATCTCGATTACATGCAACGCGCTGTTGCGCTGGATATCGAGCTTAGCTCTGACTTTGTGTACATGTCAGCCACGCTGATCCACATCAAGAGCAGGCTGCTGCTGCCGCGTGATCCTGAACTGGACCGGATTGCTCCTGAGGAAGATCCTCGACAGGAGTTGGTTGAGCGCCTGATTGAGCACGAACGCTTCAAAAATGCCGCTGAAATGCTGCAGCAGAAACGTCTGGTCGAGGAGGCAGTCTGGTCGAATCCGCAGATAGCGGAGTTCCTCACGGACGAGCCGCCTGGGTTAACGGTAACTATCTTCGATTTGGTGAAGACGCTGGGCAGCATCTTAGAACGGGCAAAGAACCGCCCGGTTTATGAGGTTGGAAAAGAAGCGGTCAGCATACCTGACATGATTCGCTTCTTGTGTGACCAGTTGCAGCACCGCCGCCAAGGTCTTGAAGGTCTATCAGCGACAGAATTGTTTGATCGGCAGGGCAGTCGTCGCGCCATGATCTGTTTATTCCTCGCCATTCTGGAGTTAGTCAAGCGGCATGGCGTTGAGTTAGTCCAGGGAGAAGCGTTCGGCGACATTACCCTTCGGCGTGGGTCGGAGTTCTCTGCACTCGAAGATACGGCAGACCTGGCGACCGTCGAGCAGGAATATCAGTAGCTTCTCACTCCGAATTAAAGAGCTATTGACAAGCCTGAAGCACGGTGCTAGTTTTCTAGCATGGTGCTAACAGCACAGCACAAGCTGAGCCGGCGCGAACGCCAGATTATGGACGTTCTATACCGCATGGGTCGAGCAACCGCGGCTGAAATTCTCGAAGCTATTCCCGAACCTCCAGGGTACTCCGCTGTCCGGGCTATGTTACGGACTCTGGAAGAGAAAAAGCACATTCGGCACGAGGAGAAGGATCTACGGTACGTTTTCATGCCGGTAGTCTCGCGTGAAAAGGCTCGCCGGTCTGCATTAAGCCACCTGCTAGAAACGTTCTTCGAAGGGTCACCTGAACAAGCAGTAGCAACGCTGCTGGATGTTTCGGCGCGGGATCTGTCGGACGAAGAACTCGATCGCATGGCACGGCTGATTGAGGACGCACGGAAGGATGGCCGATGATGTGGGGGCTGCTCGCCGACTTACTTGTGCGGTCGGGATCGATCATGCTGGCCGCTGAAGTCTTGCGGCGGCTCACCCATCGCGCTCCAGCGGCGTACCGTCACAGGTTGATTGTCTGGGCCTTCTCACTGCTGCTTTGCTGGCCGCTACTTTTTGTCTTGCTGCCGCAGGTTTCTCTTCCAATTTGGTGGGGTGCAGCAAAGTCGGCGACCGTTACCGTTACGCAGATCAACCTAATACAGCATCCCGCTGGAGGCGGATGGGACGTGCCATGGCTTCTCCTTGTATGGCTACTTGGTTGCGCGTTAGCTCTCACTCCAGTGGTGGCTGGCTACTGGCGGTTTCGCCGAGAAGTTAGACAGGCAGAAGTGCTGAGCGCTCAAGACTGGTTGACGTCCCTTGCCTCATGCGGCGGTGCAGTTGGCTTGCAGACATTGCCCTTGCTGCTGCTCGCGTCCTCACCCGTTATGCCGCAAACGTTTGGACTGCGACGAGCGTATCTGCTCTTACCCCGTGAGTGTCTGGGGTGGTCGGAAGCGAGGCGGCGCGCAGTCCTGCTTCACGAGTTGGCCCATGTGCAGCGGCATGATGTGCAGGGGCAGCTGCTAGCGCACTTTGTGACCGCCTTGTGGTGGTTTCAGCCACTATGCTGGCTGTCGCGGCGAAGTCTGCGACGGGAGGCCGAGGAGGCTTGCGATGCAACCGTTCTTGCCTGTGGTGTGCGAGCGAGCGACTATGCTGCTGAACTACTCGACATTGCTGCCCATTTCCGGCGGATAGGACACGGGGCAGTGGCGATCGCGATCACCGGGCCCAGCTCCATAGAACGACGGCTGCAGTCGATACTCATGCCACCCGATGCGCCGGTTCAGATTGGCCGGCCAGGTCTTGCCTTCTCTGTTCTTCTTCTTTTTGCGATCAGTGCCTCTGCGCTGACCGTCGGCCCTAGTGACTCAATCCAAACAACAGGAGTGATATCGATGAAACGTACGATCTTTTCGGGACTACTGACATCCGCAGGCTTATCTGCGGCGATGATCACAGGATCTCTTAACGACGGGAGGGGTGGAGCAGTGGCGGATGCCAAGGCGTCGCTCTACAATCCCGATACAGCCTTTCGGCAGGAGTCGCGAGTTGGCGCAACTGGAAAGTTTGCGTTTGAGAACTTACCGGCAGGCGCGTACATCCTGCGTGTTGATAAGCCAGGTTATGCGCCGGTGTTGGAAGAATTCAACATAGCGCAAAATGCAAAGGTTGACCGGGGCCTAACGCTGCCTCGGGATGGAGTTGCACAAACTAGTGCCGCGCAGCACGAAACTTCCACTTCTTCCCCGAAGCCAGACGGACCAGGACTGCATGTTGACCCTAGTCAGCAACAGGCGAAGCTCATTAGCAAAGTGCAGCCGACTTATCCTGTAGCGGCCAAGGCAGCAGCCATTCAAGGAAACGTCATCTTGGAGATGATTGTGTCGACAGATGGCGTACCCAAGCGCATCCATGTTCTCTCGTCACCCGACCCGGAATTGGCTGAGTCAGCTTTAGAGGCAGTAAGGCAGTGGCGATACAGCCCGATGCAACTAAACGGGCAACCGGTCGAAGTAAGCACCGAAGTGCTCGTGAGCTTTACATTAATGCCGTAAGTAGATCACTTATAGTTGCGATGCTGAAAAGGTCCAGGACTCGCATTGTGAAGTTAATGACCAGCACTGAAATTAAGCGTTCCTGTTTGACGATCCAGTTGTTTTTAAATGCTTGTTTGAACTATCCTGGCCATGATAGTCAGGCGAGGTAGAGCATCATGTCAAAAGCAATCTGGACTGTTGCGGAAGCAACGGCGAAGTTAAATGCAGTTATCGACAATGCGCAGTCCGGAGGACCTCAATCATCATGCGTGACGGACGCATTGCTGCGATCCTGGTTTCTTTTGACGAATGGGAAATCCGAACAAAACGAAGTGCCAATCTAGCCGAATTCTTTGCTGAGTCGCCTCTACCTGGGTCGGATCTCGTGGTGGAGCGGCCCTCAGACGTTCCACGCTTTGTCGATTGATAAGCTTCTGCTGGACGCGCTACGCAAGCTCGCCATCTTCTAACTTCTACCGGCTCCATCGGTTCTGCTATCGTGGCGGTTTCAAGCCTTCATGCAGTTTCCGAACCTTACTATTCCCTGTGATCGATTCACTTTAGATAACGGCCTGACAGTGGTCGTACACGAAGATCACAAAACGCCGATTGTTGCCGTTGATATCTGGTATCACGTCGGATCAAAAAATGAGAAGCCGGGCAAGACTGGTTTTGCCCACCTTTTCGAGCACCTGATGTTTGGCGGCAGCGAGCATCTGCCAGGCAGTTACATCGAAGCGATGGAGCGCATTGGGGCTACTGATCTGAATGGCACCACTAGCGAGGATCGAACAAACTATTTCGAAAATGTTCCGACGGCAGCGCTCGAATATGCGCTGTTTGCCGAGTCGGACCGCATGGGTTACTTCGCTGGCACCATCAGTCAGGAGTTGCTCGATCTGCAACGCGGCGTCGTGCAAAACGAAAAGCGCCAGGGTGATAATCAGCCGTACGCAATTGTAGAAGATCTGGTCGTACGGTCAACGTATCCCGCCGGGCATCCCTATGCTCACACCGTTATCGGGTCGATGGAAGACCTGGATGGAGCCTCGGTGGAAGACGTGCGCGAATGGTTCCGCACTTACTACACACCTTCGAATGCAGTGCTGGTTCTGGCTGGGGACATCACTGCGACCGAAGCTGAGAAGTTAACTCGGCGCTACTTCAACGATATTCCCGCAGGTGTGCCGGTCTCCCATCAGCGGTCATGGATCGCGCGAATGTCAGGCGAGCATCGTGAGACCGTGCAAGACCGGGTTCCGCAGGCGCGCCTTTACAAGATGTGGAACGTACCAGGCTACGGAACAGCTGGGGCGGACCATCTTCGGATTGCAGCTTCGGTGCTGACCTCGGGAAAAAATTCCAGACTTTATAAGCGGCTGGTGTACGACGACCAGATTGCAACGCAAGTAGGTGCATATCTGGATGAGCGCGAGATCGGCAGCCAGTTCGTCATTGTAGCTACCGCAAAAGCCGGCGAGGATCATCGCAAACTCGAGAAGGCAATTAATGAGGAGATGGACCGGTTTCTGGACAAGGGACTCACCGAGCGCGAACTCGAGCGCGTGAAGACGCAATCGTTTGCCGGATTTGTGCGTGGGGTAGAGCGGATTGGCGGCTTCGGAGGCAAGGCGGACATCCTGGCATCGAGCCAGACATACCTGGGCAATCCGCAGGCGTATCAGGAGCGGCTTGCCCGGTTGGAGCAGTTGACAGCAGCCGACGTACGGCAGACGGCAAGCGAGTGGTTGACCGATGGAGCTTATGCGCTGGAGGTTCTGCCGTTTCGGGAGAGTGCCCCTGAGACGCAGGCTCCAGCTCGTGACAGTTTGCCGCCGATTGGGCAGCCGCAGGAGCTACGTCTTCCTGCCATCCATGAGGACAGGCTTTCCAATGGTTTGCGCATTCTGGTGGCTGAACGGCATGAAATTCCAGTAGTGAATATCTGGCTTGATGTCGATGCTGGGTATGCGGCCGATCAATCCGCAACGGTCGGAACAGCGCGGCTGGTGTCTTCTATGTTGACCGGCGGCACGCAGCGGCGTACTGCCCTGGAAATCAGTGATGAACTTCAGATGCTGGGGGCTCAGCTCTCGGCTGGCGCCAACCTGGATATGTCCACCGCTTATCTTTCAACCCTGAAAGTGAACCTGGACGACGCCCTGGATTTGTTTTCCGATGTGATTATGAATCCGGCGTTTCCGCAGGCGGATTTCGAACGGCAGCAGCAACTGCAGATTGCGGCGATCGCTAACGAAAAGGTAACGCCTCTGCAGATGGCTCTACGCGCACTGCCTCCAGTCTTATTCGGGCACGATCATGCCTATGGCATTCCGCTCACCGGTTCTGGGACCGAAGAGTCAGTGAGCGCCATGACGCGCGACGACATGCAGCGCTTCCACGATGCCTGGTTCCGGCCTAACAACGCGACGCTTGTGGTAGTCGGCGACACGACAGCCGCTGAGATTAAACCCAAACTGGAGCAATACCTGGGCGCTTGGCAGAGTAAGCCGGTGCCCACAAAGAACATCAGCGTGGTGAGCCGCCCCAGCAAGCCAGTTGTGTATCTGGTGAACAAGCCGGGCGCACAGCACTCTGTCGTGATTGCAGGTACTATCGCCCCGGTACCAGACAGGGAGAGCGAAGTGGCCCTGGAAACCATGAACAGTGTCTTCGGAGGAACGTTCGGTGCGCGCCTGAACATGAACCTGCGAG
>CALMAV010000272.1:0-3339 GCA_937859895.1 uncultured Bryobacterales bacterium
ACCTCGAGCAGTGGATTTAAAGTCGATCGCGAGTTCTACAGTTCTTATCTAGCGCCGGAACTTGCCAACGAAGCTGACCCGATTGTCGGGCAGTCGCCGCTGGTGCAGAAACGTTGGACTGACTTTTCGCAAGGCACTCTAGTACACACCGGCAACCAGACAGACCTTGCGCTTTCCGGCCATGGCTTCTTTGCTGTGAACGGGCCGAATGGAACGCTTTTCACGCGCAATGGCAACTTTCAGATGAGCGCCAAAGGCGAACTGGTGACAGCCGAAGGTTATCCGGTTCGGTTGACTAACAATCAGACGCTGCAGACACAGACGAATGATCCGATCCAGATCACGCCTGATGGACAGGTAACGCAAGGCGGCGCGCCGCTGGGTCAGATGGAGCTTGCAAACTTTCAAGATCCTAATCGCCTGGTGAAGTTTGGCGCGACCTACTTCTCGCTGGATGATCCGAAAAACGGGCCTGATGCAGCGAGCGATGCGGAGATTCTGCAAGGACGGTCTGAGGCTTCGAACGCCACTCCAGTAGAAGCCAGCGCCCGCATGATTACACTTCTCAGGCACTTTGAGATGCTTCAGCACGCAATCTAGATCGGTGCGGACATGAATAAGCAGTCGATTGAAGAAGTCGCGCGGGTGACCGCCTAAGACCTTGCAGCACTAAAAGAGGAACACATGATACGAGCACTCAACAGCGCAGCCAGCGGCATGAATGCGCAGCAGCTAAACGTGGATAGCATTGCCAATAATCTGGCGAACTCCGGGACGGCCGGCTTCAAGGCACGTCGCGCTCAGTTTCAGGATCTGGTCTACCAGAGCATGATTCAGCCTGGTGCCTCTTCGAGCACACAAACAACGATGCCGGCAGGATTGCAGATCGGCCTCGGTACGCGCACAGTCTCGAACGAAATTATCTTCACGCAGGGCAACATGGCCCAGACCGATAATTCGCTGGACATGGCTATTCAGGGGAAAGGCTTCTTTCAAGTTCGGCGCACCACGGGCGAGCTGGCATACACGCGCGCCGGTACTTTTCAGTTGGACCGGAACGGCAGCATGGTTACGGCCGAAGGCGACCCAATTGAGCCACAGATCACGATACCGGCCAATGCTCAAAACCTAACCATTGGGCAGGACGGCACGGTGAGCTACAACCTTCCCGGCCAGAACGCTTCCCAGAAAGCCGGGCAGATCCAGTTGGCCAACTTCCAAAATCCAGCCGGGTTGAACAGCATTGGCAACTCGCTTTTCATGCCGACCGATGCTTCAGGCGACCCGCAGGTGGGAACGCCGGGCGGCGCCGAAGGGCTCGGGACTGTGCTGCAAGGCTACACCGAACAATCCAACGTAAACGTAGTGGAAGAGTTCGTCAATCTGATTCAGAGCCAGCGCGCGTACGAAGCTAACTCACGGGTGGTGAAAGCGGCTGACGAGATGTATCAACAGGTCAACCAGATCAGCCAATGATCCCCGGCATTCTTTTAGCGCTGGTACTAGGCGCACCCGCATGCCAGACCATCACGACCGATCATATTTATGGTCGCGATCTGGCACGGGTGCTGCCGGTCTTTCGGACCCTGCCCGAAGACCAAGTGGTCGGCCTCTCGCCCTTTCCCGGGCAGCAGCGTGTGTTCCGGCCCAACGAACTGGGACGAATTGCGGCTGCAAACGACCTGGACGAACAGTTCGAATCGAGCGTCTGTTTCAGTTGGCCGATGAGTGTGCCCGCTGTCGACAAGATGCGTGCCGCTATGCAGAAAACGCTGGCTGGTCGCAACGCGCAGATTGAATTTGTCGAGCAGAGCCTGGCCCCAGCACCGCCCGGCGAGATGACGTTTGCTCCCAGTGGGCTCAGTGGCAACTCAGATGGGCCAGTGTTGTGGCGAGGAACCGTGGCGTATGCGGAAAACCGAATCTTTACAGTCTGGGCGCGGGTGCGGGTCACAGTCAAAGAGCCGCGGGTGGTTGCCGTCCAAAGCTTACATGCAGGAGAAGAGATTCGTCCCGAGCAAATACAACTCACTATGTATGAGGGTCCGCTCTTGCGGGAAAGCACTTACAGGGCCTTGCAGGATGTGGTTGGGCTAACTCCAAAGAACGCCATCGGCAATGGGCAGGCGCTCACTCAGAGCATGCTGCGGCAACGGAACGAGGTTGAGCGTGGCGATCTGGTGAAGGTTCTGGTCCAGATGCAGAGCGCTCACGTGGAAGCGCAAGGGATTGCGGAAGAGAGTGGGCGGCGCGGATCTGTCATTACTGTCCGAAATGTGCGAAGCGGCCGCAAGTTTCGTGCGCGCATTGAGGACAAGGATCAAGTGCTGGTAATGCCCAATGGGCCAACCGGATTAGTAGTGGAGGAGGCTGGACGTGAAGCGAGCGAGTAGTTTGATTGGGCTGACAGTCCTACTGGTCACATCGGCGATGGCAGGTAAAGACAAGCACAAAGGGGAGAAAGCGCCACCGCCGTCGGCCCTAGACACCTACGTTGAGGAAGCGCACCGGACAGCCGCCATGACCGCTTCAGAGAGCCCAGGATCCATCTGGCTGGGTCCAGCATCGCTGGCCGAGCTCTCGAGCGATCTACGAGCACGCAACATAGACGACATCCTCACTATCGTTGTGAACGAGCAGGCTTCAGCTGTTTCCACCGGCAACACGAAGACGCAACGAACATCAGCCGCCAACTCAGGCTTAAGTTCGTCGGCGTTGCCAGCGTCAGCAGCAGGAAGAATTGCCAACTTGCTAACACTGAACTCGAATCAGAATTTAAACGGGCAAGGCACCACGTCCCGAACAACCACTCTTACCACCACCATCACAGCACGCGTGGTGGATGTTTTGCCGAATGGATATCTGGTAGTGGAAGGCGCAAAGACGATTCTGGTGAACTCAGAGACCCAGGTAATTACTCTGCGCGGAGTGGTTAGGCCAAATGATCTGACTACGTTCAACACGGTGCAATCGGGAAGCGTAGGCCAGATGGAGCTGAAGATTAACGGCAAGGGCGTTGTGAACGACGTGGTTCGCCGGCCCAATGTTCTTTATCGCATGTTACTCGGAGTTCTACCCTTCTAAATGCGGACTCTGTTCTCTGCTTTGCTGCTCGGCGCTCTTGGCTTTGCTCGTTTTGGCCTTTCCGAAACCCCTGAAGATCACGGTGTTCGCTTGAAGGACTTGGTCTCAATCGAGGGTGTTCGTTCGAATCAGTTAATCGGTTACGGCTTGGTGGTTGGCTTAAATGGAACAGGTGATCGCCAGCAAACCGTGTTCTCCGTACAGAGCTTGACGAATCTGCTGCAGCGTATGGGCGTGAGCGTTACGCCAGGAACC
>CALMAV010000272.1:3349-6426 GCA_937859895.1 uncultured Bryobacterales bacterium
GAAGAACACAGCGTCGGTACTGGTAACGGCAACACTGCCCGCTTTCGCGCAGCCTGGCTCGACTATCGACGCTACAGTCGCCGCAATTGGCGACGCTAGTAACTTGCAAGGCGGCCTGCTCGTTCTGACCACTCTGCGTGGCATCAATGGACAGGTCTACGCTACCTCACAAGGACCAGTCGTCACTGGAGGCTTCGTGGCAGGCCGGGGTGCGGCTAATTCAGCGACCGTCAATCATCCAACCGTAGGACGCATTCCAAACGGAGTGTCGGTCGAGCGCATGGCGCCCTCTGTACCCATCGGCACTACTGTAAGGCTTCAATTAAAAGATGCCGATTTCACCACTGCCGCAAGAGTAGCCGACGCAGTCAATCGTCATTTTCCATTCAAGAGCGCTATGGCGCATGCCGAAAATTCGGCACTCGTGTCGGTCTCTGTGCCGCCAACATTTACCAACAAGCCAATTGAATTCATCTCAGAGTTGGAGCGACTGCAAGTGCAGCCGGATCGAATCGCGCGAGTGGTGGTCAACGAACGTACGGGCACTGTAGTTTTGGGCAAGGACGTTCGCATTGCACCCGTAGCCATCATGCATGGAAACCTGACGGTAGAGATTCAGACGACGTATACCGCGACTGAGCCGGTACCGTTTTCATCGACGCCAACCACGGTAGTCCCGCAAACTACCGTAGGAACAAAAGATGAAAAGTCGCGCAATTTGGTGTTGAAGGACGGGGCTACTGTCGAAGAGCTTGTGAAGGCGTTGGCTTCGATTGGATCGACTACGCGCGATGTCATTGCGATTTTGCAAAACTTGCGGGCAGCGGGTGCGCTTGACGCAGAACTGGACGTTATCTAATGAGTGATCTCAAGGTTAGTTCCGGCTTGGCAAACCTGATGGTGAGTTCGTCAGGGGCGAACAACACGAAGGGAAGCAAGCTGCACGAAGCAGCGCAATCGTTTGAAGCGTTGATGATCGGCCAGATGATGAAGTCTGTGCGCGAGTCATCCGAATCGGGCTGGCTTGGCAGCAGTGGCGATGATTCCAGCACTACGTCAGCGGTTGAGATGGCCGAGCAGCACTTTGCGAAAGCGCTCGCCCAAGGTGGTGGGCTCGGGCTGGCGAAGATGGTGGAGCAGAGCGTCGGTCAGCAGGACGAATCACGTTCAGCGAAGTAGCCAAGCCCGCTCTGCAACAATTGCAGTGAAGAGCTGGGCAAATGGCGCAGGGCACGGGACGGATCATTCTCCTGAATGGAACGTCGAGCGCCGGGAAGTCCACGCTCGCGAAGGCACTAAGGCTCAAGCTGGAGCCTCAGTTTCACTACTATGCTTCAGACCAACTTGCCGAGGCAGGCTTCAGGCCGCTGGATAAAGATGTCGGTTATAGGTGGAGGCAGGAATTCTTCGACGGCTTTCACCGCTCGATTCCTGCATTCGCAAGCGTCGGCATCGATTTACTGATTGAGCACATTGTGGAGGAGCAGAGCTGGGCTGACGACCTCAAGAGCATCCTTGCTCCCTTAGACGTTTTCTGGGTTGGCGTGCATGCGCCGAGGGCGGAGCTCAAGCGAAGAGAGCACTTGCGAGGCGACCGCCAGATCGGTGAAGCGTTGTATCACCTCAAAACGCATTCGTTTTGTTCATACAACATAGAGATTGATTCCACGCAGCCGGTTGGTGACAACGTAACCACTATCGTCGATGCCTGGAAAGGTCGCCCAAGGCATGCGGGTTGAACTGGCGCGCTCAACGCTCTTAACAGCGCTCTTGCTTTTAACAAGCTGGTCGGGGCAAACCGATGACTGGCAAGTTCAGTCTTTGGTAGGTCTTCGAGAGTACCCGGTGCTCGCCGCTGCTGCGGGAATACAAGGTACGATTCATCTCAACTGTCATCTGCTGGACAGCGGATCGGTATCAAGTTGTTCCTCGGTAAGTGGACCGGCGTTGTTATCCGAACAAGCGAAGCAGAATGCAGAGCAGTGGCGGTTCAAACGCGCTCACACATCAAGTTCTTACACCGTAAACCTTGTTTATCATTACGAGCTTAAGCCGGCAACTAACCATAAAGCGTCCCAGCCGGTCTTCTCTTTTCAGGCCCCGAACGAAGTCTACTTAAGGGCTGAGTCTCCTTGCATTGATCACGGCCCATGTTCTAGTCGTTAAGGGTTCGTTCAGTTCGAACAAGTGCTCAGCTCGCCCTGAAGAGGACGTCAGCAATCACCGGGATTGTAACCTTACGGTAAGTCGTATCCCCGTACGAAGCCAATCAGGAGACATTCAACATGCCCGCTCATCAACGAGCCATTTGGGGTTTGGCCGTTGCACTTACTGTTGTACCGCCTGCTGCAAGGGCCCAGACAAGCATGACTACTCCAGGTGCACAACAATCGCCAGTACGTCCTTCACGGCCTGAAACGCCGGGCGAGCCCGCCAGCCAAGCCACTCACCAGAACGTTAGCGACGGTCAGGGGGAACGGCGCGTCCGCCAGCCTGAGGAGAAGACCTCCGTTACCCACCACACTGCTTCCATTGGCGGACAATCGATTGCCTATACGGCGACCGCGGCGAGTTACATCGTTCGTGCGGACGACGGAACGCCCAAAGCAACCTTCTTCTTTGTGGGTTACACCAAGGACAACGCGCCCGATTCAGCTCGTAGGCCGATCTCGTTTGTATTTAACGGGGGCCCTGGTTCGGCATCGCTGTTTACACATATGGGCCTAGGTCCGCGACGTGTCGTGCTGACCAAAGAAGGATATGGCTTGCCCGCTCCCTACCAGATAGAAGACAACAGGGACTGCTTTCTAGACTCGACTGATCTGGTTTTTGTAGATGCCGTTTCCACCGGGTATAGCCGGCCCGCTACGGGCGAAAGTCCTGCTCAGTTTCATGGCGTAATTCAGGATGCCAACTGGTTTGCTGACTTCATCTACACTTACCTGAGCCGGAACGGTCGCTGGGCTTCCCCGAAGTTTCTGATCGGAGAGAGCTATGGAACAACTCGCGCGGCGGAACTGGCGGGCGTTCTACAGGAGCGGCATCAAATCTACTTGAGCGGTATCGTCCTGCTGTCG
>CALMAV010000273.1 GCA_937859895.1 uncultured Bryobacterales bacterium
TCTCAAACGTCATCTTCGGACGCGGACGTTCAGCACTCGAAGCCTGGCGATAGAGGACAGCGTTCACTTCGTCAGCCGTCAGCGGAACCGGCTTGGTGCCTCCGCCAACAAAGCCCGTCACGCGCGGCGTAGATTTCACCGCGTGCCATAGCTCGTCATCCATCTCCATCTCGACAAGCACATAGCCGGGATACAGCAGGCGTTTACTGGTGACCTTCTTGCCGTTGCGAAGCTCGATAACTTCTTCGGTCGGAATCAACAACTGGCCAAGCCGATGATCAAAGCCAAAAGCTCGGGCCCGTGTCTGCAATGACTCCGCTACTTTATTCTCGAATCCAGAGTAAGCATGAATGATGTACCAGTGCTTTACCGGACCTGTTGGCTCATCCGGTGCTGCCGCATGCGCTGACTGCTCCCCCATTCCATCGCTGGCCGGAAGGTCTTCAGGTGTCTCATCATGAGTGCCGTGAACTCCATCAGCGTTTTCGCCAGCAAGAGACTCCTCGCTGTGCAGATCTTCCTCGCCAGCCATATCCTCAGTTTCCAACGGATCAGCATCGCGGGCGGCTAGTGTCGGAAGCTGGTGCTCAAATTCATGCCCGCTGGCACGCACCTCTTCATCATGCATTACTTCTTCGTCAATGTCTCGTGGTTCTGCCATGGTCAAAAGAGGCCAGTCACCGGCGGGTGAAGTAATTCATAACATGCTGTATAAGAGCGTTCACAACTGCATCTACAACCCAGAAGTAAGCAGCAAACAGAAATACGGCAGCAATCACCACGCCGGTAGTAGCCCGCACTTGCGGCCAACTAGGCCAGGATACGCGCTGCATCTCTGCCTTCACATCTTCTATATAATCTCTGGTTTGCTGAGGCCAGCTACCCGCCTTGGTCAATTCCATAACACTCTTCCAGAATCTTGTCTAATACGTTTTTGCACAACCGGGTCTCGCACTTACCGGCTCACGGCGGGGCGATTCAGGAGGGCTTAAGTTTGGCAGGGGCAGAGGGATTCGAACCCCCAAAGGCGGTTTTGGAGACCGCTGGTTTACCGTTAGCCTATGCCCCTATGAAGAACTCCAACTAATCTAGCAAGTTTTCCTGCAGTACGCGACTGCACCGAAACCTAAATCGTGAAGCTACTTTGTTTCGCGATGTGGCTGGTGCTTACGGCAGAACGGGCAGAACTTCTTCATTTCCAGCCGCTCAGTTGTGGTCTTCTTGTTTTTAGTCTTGCTGTAATTACGGTTCTTGCACTCACCGCATTGGAACTGAATAATTTCTCTTGGCATGAATTCCTAACTTCTCGAAGGGCTGCGACTCTCTTCGGAGCAACAACCCGCCTCTTGTAAACTGTCTAGCTCAGAATCTCGGTTACCGTACCCGCGCCAACGGTTCGACCGCCTTCGCGGATAGCAAACCGCAGGCCCTTGTCCATGGCGACCGGAGTAATCAGCTCGACTTCAA
>CALMAV010000274.1 GCA_937859895.1 uncultured Bryobacterales bacterium
CGTGATGTAGTGGCAAAGACTACCCAAAGCCGTTTCGCGCGGAAATACTTCAGCCGTTTCGCCCGTGCTTACCGCTGCGGCATTCCGCCCCGCTAACAGTCCCGTGGCGATGGATTCGGCATAGCCCTCCACGCCTGAGATCTGGCCTGCAAACAAAATGCGCTCTTCGGTTTGCAACTGCAAAGTAGGCCGCAGCAGTGCCGGCGAGTTGATGTACGTATTGCGATGCATCTGCCCGATGCGCACAACCTCGGCATTCTCTAAACCAAGAATTAGGCGAAACACGCGCGCTTGGTCCGCATAGCGCATATGGTTCTGGAAGCCGACCAGGTTATAGCTGTCGGCTCGTTGATTCTCCTGCCGCAACTGAACGATTGCATACGCCCAACGCCCGGTCGCAGGCACATCCAAGCCAGCCGGCTTCATCGGTCCAAAGCGCAGAGTGTCCCGCCCGCGCCGTGCAATCTCCTCTATCGGCAAACATCCTTCAAAGAACGGCGTCTTGTCTTCCGGTATATGCGCCTCGTACGAATCGGCTTGCAGCAGCGCATCAATAAAAGCGCTGTACTGCTCCTTATTGAACGGGCAATTGATGTAGTCATCTGTTCCGTCGAGCGACTTATCCCAACGGGACGCGCGAAATGCCACGGACATATCTACCGAATCAGCCGCCACAATTGGGCTGATGCTGTCATAGAAGAACAGCCGATCCGATCCCGTTACGCGATTGATTTCTGCGGCCAGTGCATCGCTGGTCAGCGGCCCCGTCGCAATCACGACAACACCCTCATTTGGAATGGACGTTACTTCTTCCCGCTTGACGCGAATACGCGGATGAGACTCAATGGTCTTCGTAATCACTTGGGAGAAAAGCTCGCGATCGACCGTAAGCGCATGGCCACCCGGCACTCGAGCAGTATCGGCCGCTCGCAGCAGCAACGAGTCCAACTTGCGCATCTCCGACTTAAGCAGCCAAGGCGCTGAATTGGGCTGTTCGGTTTTCAGCGAGTTACTGCAGACTAACTCGCCGAAAGCATTAGTCTTGTGAGCAGCCGTATGCCTGTGCGGTCGCATCTCATAAAGAACGACCTCCACGCCCGCCTCCGCTGCCTGGTAAGCCGCTTCGCAACCTGCCAAGCCTGCGCCGATAACGTGAACCTGTTCCACCTTCCTAGCTTAGAAGGTTCTGAGAGTTACTCTCCGAAGACAACAAAAGGCGAAGGGAGCGCAAATATAAGGTTATTCAACTACACCATATTCAAAATAAGTATTTTCGTAGCTGAGACTCCCGAAGAATTTTTACCCTCCCCGCTATCTAAAGAAAGGTGTGTCGCTCTATTTTCAGGGCTAGCCTCGTACGGGCTCTAACTGCTTTAGTAACTCCAATAATCTGCTTGATTATTGCGGCGCCCCTGCCTGGTGCAGAGTTATCGCGCCCAGTTCCACAGCCGCCCCCGTACCTCTGGTCGTCCTCTCCAGTTAGCCAAACCGCCGAACTGCTTACACTTAGTCGCCACTCTTGTGTGCAAGTTAAGACCGGTTCCGCTGATGTCCCCTTGATTGCTGTCTTGCGTGACACGCTTGGCGATCGCTCCTCCGGTAACGATCGTGTTCTGTACCTCTGGCTGCTTACTGCCAGTCGCAACGGGCCTACTGACCATATCCTCTCCGCTGTTCCTTTCTTTTACTGGCGCATCGGCAACGGTTCGCGATCGGGCGGCACGCCTTCGCCCCTTCTGAACCTGAATACACCCCTGCATCCGGTGCTCTCGGGCGCGTCTCGCAAGCTCTTACAGTGGGCTGCTTTCGACCCGCTGACTACTGCTGTTCGGGCGTCCTCACGCTCTTATCAGGCTAACGCTTTGGATGGCGAGCGAATCAAACTGGAGCAAGCAATCACCTATCTGCAAAGTGCTCCGCCCGAAACGGATGGTGTTGGTTTAACGAATGAGGAGCGGAATACTGCTGTTGCGCGGCTGGTGCTCCAAAAGACTTTACTGGGCGGTCTTTTGAACGATCGAAGCACCTCGCACTTCGGCCAACAAGCTAGTCTGGAGGGCGAACGCATTCGCAGTCACAATTTTGAAACTTTGCGTCAGCTAGCAGAGAAAACTGGCACTTACTTCGAGCCGTTAACGCTGGCCGGCACTTCTGGAGAGTTCGCTATTCTCTGGTTTCCACTCAGCACGAAGGAGCCTCAGACAGGAAGCAACAGTAACTCGCTCTACAAGCTGCTCAACCTTCGAAATCCCTGGTCAGATCCCCAGCTCAAGCACTGGGGTGGACCGCTGTATGGGCGTTGGCTTGACGCAAACGGTTCGCTCCTACCAGCAGGGGCACTTGGCAACAAACCAGTTACGCTGATTCCACTTGCAGTTTATAGTCTGGACTACTCACGCATGCCTCTTCTACTGGCCGACTTCCGTGATAAGCAACACGTTCGCCGACATGAAATGCTGCAGCGCTCAATCACTGAAATTACCGGCGGCGTGATCGGCATCTCGTACTTCGCAAACTGGTACTACTATGCAGGGGCCATACTCTACGACACAGTTTGGGCACGTCGCGGAACGGCTTCGAATCAGGCCGAGCGCCTCGATTGTTATGCTCGATTTCGCACTCGTTTATCTCTAGACAACCAGCTGGATCCCGCTCTTCACTCAGCTCTGTCT
>CALMAV010000275.1 GCA_937859895.1 uncultured Bryobacterales bacterium
GGCAAACATCGCTCCATGATGGCTTTGTGGCAGGAACCGCTGCCACCCCGCTTGCCTTAACTACTGCTGCTCTGTCGCTGCCTGCTTTAGCATCTCCCATTGGGGGTGATACCGAAGTGGTAATGCGGCCCGACCCTACGATCGGAGATGGCACTTGGGCCAATAACAGCTGGCTCCAGGAACTGCCTAAGCCGCAAACCAAGCTGACCTGGGAAAACGCCGTAACGGTTAGCCCGGAGAGGGCGGCTAAGATGGGCATCTCCACTGGCGATGTCCTGCGCGTGACGGTTAATGGAGCAAACATCGAAGGGCCAGCCTGGATTCTTCCCGGCCAAGCTCAGAAAACGGTGGGTGTTACGTTCGGGTATGGTCGCGTGTCTTGCGGCCATGTCGGCGATGGCATCGGTTACAGTGCTTACCGGCTTCAGGATTCGAGTACGCGCTTCTTTACTGCGGGGACTGTTGTCAAGACTGGCGAGCACGTCTTCGTGGCGGACACGCAAGGCACACAGACCATGGCCGATCGTGAGCCTGTTCGCGCGGGCGACTTCTCCGAATATAAGCAGCATCCTGACTTCGCCACCGATACCCAAGAAACCGTACCTATCCCGGCTAGCGATAGTTTGTACCCCACTGATGCCTGGAAGTATGAAGGGTACAAGTGGGGCATGTCGATCGACCTGAATGTTTGTACCGGATGCAGCGCCTGCATCATTGCCTGCCAAGCGGAGAACAACATTGCGGTAGTGGGTAAGGAACAGGTCGCCAAGGGTCGGCACATGCACTGGATTCGTGTAGATCGCTACTACTCAGGCAACCTGGACTCGCCAGAAATCTACAACCAGCCTGTTCCCTGCATGCACTGCGAAAATGCTCCGTGCGAAGTTGTTTGCCCGGTAGGAGCTACCGTTCACAGCAATGAGGGTATAAATCAGATGGTTTATAACCGCTGTGTGGGAACGCGTTACTGCTCAAATAATTGTCCTTACAAGGTTCGGCGCTTCAACTTCTATCTATTTCAGGATTGGAAGACCCCAAGCCTGTTCGGCATGCGTAATCCGGATGTTACGGTACGCAGTCGTGGAGTTATGGAGAAGTGCTCCTACTGTATCCAGCGCATTCAGGAGCAGAAGATTGCGGCTGACAAGGATGGTCGCATAATCCGTGACGGAGAGGTTCTGACAGCTTGTCAGCAGGTCTGTCCTACGAATGCAATTATTTTCGGCAATTTGAACGAGAAGAACAGCCGAGTCGCTAACCTGCAGAAACTCCCGCGAAATTACCGACTTCTGGACGATCTGAACAACCGTCCTCGTACCACTTATCTCAGTTATGTTCGCAACACGAATGAAGCGCTAAGAGGTCCTCGTGGCAACAAAGAATCCTGAACAACAGATACTCGACCAAGGTCTGGTAGTGAAAGACCCGGGGCCTAATGAGATTATTGGGCCCGGGCACGACTATAAGACCGTTACCGACCGAATCTCGGGCGTCGTATATCTTCCCTGGAAGAGTACGCCAAAGAGATGGTTTGTCGGCGCATTTCTCTCATTCCTGTTAGTGAATGTGCTGGCGGTGGCAGTTTGCTACCTGTTCCTTCGGGGTGTCGGCATTTGGGGAATCAATATTCCCGTTGCTTGGGGTTTTGCCATCATCAACTTTGTTTGGTGGATTGGTATCGGCCATGCCGGCACGCTCATTTCGGCAGTTCTGTTCCTGGTGAAACAGGATTGGCGTACGTCAATCAACCGATTCTCTGAAGCCATGACGCTGTTTGCTGTTGCTTGCGCTGGCATGTTTCCCATTCTCCACTTGGGACGCCCGTGGCTATTCTATTGGCTTCTTCCGTATCCCAATTCGATGTGGCTATGGCCGCAGCCGCGAAGTCCGCTGGAGTGGGACGTGTTTGCAGTCTCCACTTACGGGTTAACGTCACTTATCTTTTGGTACATCGGTCTTATCCCTGACCTGGCTACCATGCGCGACACGGCGCCCCAAATATGGTTGCAGCGGGTGTACGGTGCGATGGCATTGGGTTGGCGTGGTTCAGCGATTCACTGGCATCGCTATCAGAAGGCCTACCTCCTTTTGGCTGGTTTGGCGACTCCGCTCGTTCTTTCCGTGCACACTATCGTCTCTTTCGACTTTGCGGTGAGCCAGCCCCCCGGATGGCACACTACGATTTTTCCGCCTTACTTCGTTGCTGGCGCGGTCTACTCCGGCTTTGCAATGGTATTGACACTGATGATTCCACTTCGCTCGTGGTATCACCTGCAGGATCTAATTACCATGCGGCATATCGAAGCGGCCTCAAAACTGATGCTTGGCGTTGGTTTGATCGTTGCCTACGGATATGGGCTGGAAGCTTTCTTTGCCTGGTACAGCGGCGATAAGTACGAGTCATTCATGTACTACAACCGCGTGTTCGGACCGTACGGCTACACATACGCGCTACTTATCTTGTGCAATATTCTGTTACCCCAGTTGCTCTGGATTGAGAAGGTACGCTACAACCTGCTGATGGTTTGGCTTCTGTCGATCGTCATCAACATTGGCATGTGGTTGGAGCGGTTTGTCATTGTGGTGACCAGCCTTCATCGGGACTTCCTACCTTCCTCATGGGGAATGTACGCGCCTACTAAGTGGGACTGGATGACCTACGCCGGAACTATCGGGTTTTTCATGCTGCTGATTTTCCTGTTTGTCCGAGCCTTACCGGCCATCTCCATCTTCGAGGTGCGCGAAGAAATCCATAAAGGACACGAGCATGGCGAAAAGGCGTTAGAAGGAGCTACGGTATGAGCGAACATGTAGCACTCCAGGAGTTTAGCTCAATCCACGGCGCAATGGTTGAGTTTAGCTCCCCTGACGATTTGATGATAGCCGCTCACCAGGCATATTCCAGCGGTTACCGCCGCATGGATGCCTACACTCCTATGCCGATTGAAGGTCTAGCCGAAGCTATTGGCTATAAGAAAAACTATGTGGCTTTGGCAGTGCTGATTGGCGCATTAACTGGGGCAACGGGGGGATTTTGTTTTCTGGAGTGGATTTCCGGCGTAGCGTATGCCTTGAATGTAGGCGGACGCCCGCTTAATAGCTGGCCGGCTTTCATTCCGATTACTTTTGAATGCACCATTCTCTTTTCGGCTATCACATCACTGCTCTGCGTCCTTCTCATGAACGGGCTACCCAAACCGTACCATCCGGTGTTTAACGTTCCGGCATTTGCCCGGGCTTCGACTGACCGCTTCTTTCTCTGCATTGAATCTACCGACCCCAAGTTTCGCGTCGAGGAAACTGTTGACTTCCTTCGCGGATTAGGTGGGAATGAGGTTTCTGTTGTCCCCGCATAGGTTTATATTTTTCGTTCTCCTGGCTGGTACCTTGGCCACTACAGCCTGCAGACAAGATATGCAGGATCAGCCGCGGTATAAGCCGCTTTCGCAGACATCCTTCTTTGGCGATGAACGCTCTGCTCGTCCCACTATTAGGGATACGGTTGCGCGTGGGCAGTTGCATCTGGACGAGGCTCGCTATACGGGCAAAATGGATGGAAAGGACGTTACGGCCATCCCGATCCAGATTTTTCGTGCTGATGTTGTCCGCGGGCAGGATCGCTATCAGATTTATTGCACACCCTGTCATGGCCGTCTGGGCGACGGGCGGGGCATGATCGTTTTGCGCGGGATGCGTCAGCCCCCGAGTTATCTGGATGCGCGGCTGGTAAACGCACCCATTGGACACTTTTTCGATGTAATCACCAACGGCTACGGAGCTATGTACCCTTACAATTCGCGTGTCGCTGTTGACGACCGCTGGCGGATCGCTGCCTACATTCGCGCTCTGCAGCTAAGCCAGAATGCGCTGCCTGATCTACAGCAGGTAGCAAATTCAGCTGGCGCAAAGAGTACGCCCGGAGGACAACAGTGAGCAACTCCCATGATAGTGAAGCCGTACCGGTAGTAAGACTAGGCCCCGGTGCGGCCAGCGTCGAGCGAATCTCGGGTGTGGTGGGCGGTCTCGGCATCTTACTCTGTGTTGCTGGCTACTTCACTAACAGCGCTCATTTCTTTCAGTCTTACCTGTTTGCTTTTCTCTATTGGGGCGGCTTTGCTTTCGGTGGCCTCGGTGTGCTGCTGCTGAATAATGTCGTGGGCGGTAAGTGGGGCGTTACGACGCGGCGTCTTCTAGAAGCCAAAGTTCGGACCCTGCCGATTGTTGCTCTGCTGTTTATTCCGGTGCTCATTGGTATTCCGCATCTCTATCCATGGGCCACCGACGCCATTAACCACAATGAGATCTTGATGCACAAACGGCTGTATCTGAACGTGCCTTTCTTCGTGCTCCGCTGTGTGATTTATTTCGCCATTTGGTACTTTTGGGGCCGCCGTATTCAGACGATGACCGACCGCCAGGATGCCACTGGCGATCCAACGCTGGTTGTAAAACTTCGGCAGTTCAGCGCTCCCGGGTTGTTGCTGTTTGTTCTTACTATCACTTTTGCCTACATCGATTGGATAATGTCCGCCAACGCGGAGTTTTACTCTACCGTGTTTGGCGCCATTCTGATGATTGGCAACGTTCAGCAAACCTTTGCGCTTACCATAATTGTTCTGATTCTCGCCTCGAAGCAGGATCGTTTTGGAGGCCGCATTAACCCCAAGCTGCTTCATGATCTTGGCAATTTACTCTTTGCTTTCACTATCTTTTGGACATACCTGACCGCCTCGCAGCTAATCATCATATGGCCGGCAAACTTACCTCAGGAGATTGGCTGGTATATCGACAGAACGCAAGGCTTATGGAAAGCTATCACTTGGGTAGTGGGCCTTACTATGTTCGCCTTCCCTTTCCTGGCTCTGTTATCGCAAAGCCGGAAGCGCAATCCGGCGCGCCTGATTAAAGTGGCTGTCTGGCTTCTTTGCGCTGACGTTATCTATATCTTCTGGTTCATCGAGCCGACCTATCGCAGAGGTGGCGTATCGGTGTATTGGACTGATTTCGCTGCTTTTGCAGGAGTCGGCGGTATTTGGGTCTACACTTACCTGGGACAATTAAGACGAAGACCGCTATTGCCCTTGCACGACCCTCGTATTGCAGAGGCAATGCCAGCATTGGCAGCAGGCGTCTAGCGACCTCTTAGTTGTAGGACGAGATCACCATGAGCGACCAAAACACCTTAGACGAGACACAGAACAAGATGGTCAGTTCCCGTGGCCCGGTTCACTCCGAGCCACATGAGGGACATGATGGAACAAACTTCGAGGGCACTGATGCGAAAACGAGCATGGTTGTCAGCTCGCTCGCGATTATCGGTGGAACCCTGGTTTTCGTCTTTGTCCTGACGCTTGGCATTCAGCGTCTGTTAGTAGAACACAATCCTCGTGGACCATTACCGAGTGCAATTGCGCCCGAGCGAGTAGTGCCGCCCTCGCCACAATTGCTGGTCCATCCGTGGGACGAACTGCCCGATCTTCGAGCACGCGAAGACCAGATTCTTAACTCAAGTGGTACTGATGCCAACGGTCATGTACACGTGCCGATTGATCGGGCCATCGATGCAGTTGTATCCCGCTTAACTGTAAGTCCCGGCGCTCCGGAAGGAATCAATACACCTGGGGGCGAAGGGCGTGATTTCTCAAAAGGTCTCGCCGAAATGCCGGGGGTTTACCACCGGCCTCAGATTTCAGGAGAGATTAAAAAAAGTGCGCGCTAAGTTGTTTGTGATTGCCGTGGCAATGCTAGGGAGCGTTCCTTTCCTAGCAGCCCAGTATGCCCGGCCGCAGCTTACCAGAGGGGTAACCATACAGCAGAAGCTGAACTCCCCGGTCCCGCTGGATTTGGTGTTTCGCGACGAAACTGGACAAGCCGTTCCGCTCCGAACTTACTTCGGAGAGAAGCCTGTTATCTTGTCGCTTGTTTATTTCAAGTGCCCGAGCCTTTGCCCGATGAGCCTGCGAGAGACTGCAACCAGTCTCCGTCGCGTTCCGCTTCAAAGTGGGATCGACTATGAAGTTGTTGTGGTCAGCTTCGATCCGCACGATACGCCAGCTGATGCTGTCGCAAAGAAGGCAGAGTATGCCAAAATGTACGGCCGGGCAGGTTACAACTCAAGCTGGCACTTTCTCACAGGTACGCAAGCTTCTATCGAAAAGCTTACATCGGCGGTAGGCTTTGGCTACCGGTGGGATCAGGGTACCCAGCAGTTTGTTCACGCAGGCGGAATTATGGTGGCAACGCCGGAAGGCAAAATGTCACGCTACTTCTACGGCGTCGACTATGCTCCCGCCGATCTTCGGATGGCTCTGGTTGAGGCCTCACAACATAGAATCAGTGCGCCGGCCAATTACGTCCTGATGTTCTGCTTTCAGTACGATGCTACCCAGGGCAAATACACCTTGAATATCCTGAACATTCTTAAACTGGCCGGTTGTTTGACAGTGGTTTGTTTAGCCGGACTAATCTTTCTGTTGATGCGGAAAGATAACTCAAATGCTAAGAACGTGGGATGGAGAGAAATTAAGCATGTTGGATAAGTTGACGCTACTAGCCGACTTACCGTTATTTCCCGTGGCGGCTTCGAAACAGGCTGGCCCGATTGACGCTTTGTATTGGTTTTTGACTCTCACCTCCGTCGTGATGACGGTATTGATCTTCGCTTGCCTTGCTTGGTTTGCCTATAAATATCGGCGGCGGGTGAATGTCCACGCGACCCAAATCGAGGGCTCCACCAAACTCGAACTTACCTGGTCGATTCTTCCATTTTTGAT
>CALMAV010000276.1:0-4896 GCA_937859895.1 uncultured Bryobacterales bacterium
GGGCGTGTACTGTCCGGTTGACTTACCGAAGCTGCCATTAGCAAGATCGGTTTGCACTCCGGCCAAATTTGGGTGATTCAGAATATTATAAAACTCGAATCGCAGCTGCAAGTTAGCCCGTTCGGCCAGCCTGGTGTCCTTAAGAAGACTTGCATCAACTTGTGCAAAGCCTGGATTGCGGAAGCTATTGTAGCGTTCATTGCCTTGCTGCCCCAACGTTGGTTGCTGGATAATCCCGCTGCCAGTAGGGAATAAGCCGCTCAGGTAAGCGGTCCGGCTGGTCGGTAGTTTGTAGTTAGTGATGTTTGGAAAATCGAAGTTCAGTCCATCAGCATTGTAATCGCCGCTGTTGGGCGCATATCCGACAATCTGCCCGGCTGCATTCTTCACTCCTGCAAACGGCAGGCTGGTGAACACATTAAATGGATTTCCGTTTTGAGCCGAGACAGTAGAGCTCAAGGTCCAGCCACTCGTCACGCGACCAACCAATCCACTACCGCCGTGGTAACTCGGAAAGTTGTAGTTAATTAGTGCCGAGAAACGGTCAGGTGCATCCCAAGCCGAGTAGCCGTAGTACTGCTCGATGCCCGGATATGAAGGGTAGTACTGAGTGTCATCTTTTGAAACGGAGTGAGTGTACGACGCATTGAACACTAACTTGTCTTTAAAGAGCCTTCCACGTGTACTCACAATAAGAGCGTTGTACCGAGCGATAGCCGCGTTTGTCTGATAGTTGATAACGCCAAAGCTGGAAAGCAGACGCCTTGGTGCTGCTCCGCCGCTCTGAATCAAGTCACCGGCAAAGCCGTTGATGTTCAGCCCGTACGCAGTGTTGCCGGTCTGTCCGTAACCGGCGATCAGGTTATGCGAGTTCGAGCCTGCATAGCCCAAACTTCCCACCAAGTTCCCAACGAGCTTGTGTTCAAGGGTAGCTGTGTAGTTGAAAGTCGTCGGAACGGTCAGGTTCACGTCCACCGCACCGCTTCCGCTCTGCACACCGGGAAGACCTCCATGGATATCGAGGCTCTGAGCCGGAAGCGCTGGATACGCAAAGCCTTGCGGGCTCTTGGCATTGGTCCCCAGCTGGAAGATCGGGGCAGCCGTCGTTCCATCGTTGTAAAAAGTGGGAGTGATGAACCCAGGAGGATTCCCATTGAGCCCGTTTTCCAAGTTACCGAGCGTTGGCATGTCGTGATACACGCCAAAGCCGCCACGAATCACCCAGCTACCGTTCTTTGAAGGGTCCCAAGCAATTCCAATGCGGGGGGCAAACGTCTGCGTAAGGTCCTGGTTCAGAACATGGCTCTGTTGCTGCATGTGACCATTCGCAACCTGCTCGGCAAAGGTATTGCCGGCACCAAGGTGGAAGTTAGCCAAAACAGTTCCAGCCAATTTCGGATGCGGGTTACCAAAGTTGTCCCAACGAATTCCATAGGTCAGGGTCACATTAGGCTTGGCCTTCCAGGTGTCCTGAACGAAGGCGCCGCCCGTGGTTTCCTGATAGCCGTATTGCCCCGGCTGCGGCTTACCTGTAAGCGGATTGTACGAGAGACCTGATTCGGTATAGACCCTATCCTGGACCAAATCAAGTAAATTGCTGAAGACGAAAGTCGGCGAGGTGTGGACCGGAGCAAACAACGCAACATCATCGCCATGCCAGCCATCGTAGCCACCCTGAATCGTATGAGTGCCACCAACATGGGTGAGCACGTCGCGCCAGTGATAGTTGTGCTGAATGAACTCGCCTTGCGCAAAGCCGCTGCCGGCTCCGAAGTTGGCCACGTTGGGAGTATTAAGCCCAGTTACGTTGATGGTTGGGACCGTAAAATCGCCGGTTGCATTGTTGATGCCATCGACGGTGAGATAACCGAATCCAATCTCGTTCAGTGTTGTCGGCGAAAACGTGTGGGTGTAATTGCCCTGCACCGAGTTAGTGTAGAAGCTGTTGGTGGTGGCAAACTGCGGCCTGATATTTGCCGTACCAGTGTTCAGGCGAGTCAGGAAGAAGTCGCCGTAGAGCCGGTCGTTTTTGAAGTACTTGTCAACGCGGCCGTTGTACTGAATTGCATCACGCGCTGCGGCGGTGCTCTGCACTCCGTTGTTGAGCACCGGCAAGTTGCACGGGATGAAAGCGGTAGCTGCCGTATTGCATCCCTGGAAGGCCTGGGCTGCTGTCTGCGCCACTCCGGTCGAACTGGCTAGACTCGGTTTATAGGTAGTCAGGATTTTTGTCCCAAGCGTATTAGGGAATGCCTGTTGAGCAAAGTTCACAAACTCCGGACTTTCATAAACAACCGAGTTGACCGCAGCTTGAGAAGAGCGAAGAGGCTCGACGCCAAAGAAGAAAAAGAACTGCTTATTCTTCCAGATTGGCCCACTGATATTACCTGAAACGTTGTTGAGATGGAATGGATTGTATTTCTTGGTGAACTCGGTCCCGGCGTAGAAACCCTGGTATGTGAAGTAGTCACTAGCCAAGCCGTGGAATTGGTCGGCACCGGACTTAGTGGTCATGGTATACACCACCGAACTACCGCGGCCATATTCGCTCGAGAATGTATTGACTGATGTCGTCTCTTCCTGAATCGAATCTGGATTCGGGCTCAGGTTCACAACGCCCGGTCGGATATTACTGGTAACGTCGAGCCCGTCAACAACGTACATGTTCGCGTTCGAGCTACGACCGTTGGCGCTGGCATCCACCGATTGTTCGGTAGAAAAGTTGTCGCCGGCTGCGCCCTGTACGCCACTGCCTACCAATCCGCGTCCAGTAACGCCCGGAGCCAGTGTCACCAGGCTGATCATGTTACGGCCCGACAACGGAACGGCATTCAACTCCTTCTGCTGCACCGTTTGTTCGTTTCGAGTTTCTGCTGTATCCAGAACAGGAGCCGCAGCGGTAACCTCCACAGCCGTTGAGGTGCCAGCTACCTGCAGAGCTACTGGTACATTCTGCGTTTGGCCAGTGGTCAGGGTGATGGTTGTGTTCGTAGTCTGAAATCCTGAACCAGCGGCGGAAATTTTGTAGGTACCTGGAGCAAGGCTGACGAAGCGATAGTTCCCATCGTTGCCGGACGTCACCTTTTGTGAGACGTTGGTTGCGGTGTTGACAAGCATCACGCTCGCATCGGCAATGCCAGCACCGCTAGGATCGGTTACATTGCCCTCGATACTACCGCTAAACTGTGCCTTCATTCCAGGGACGAAGAGGCAGACAAAGACAAGATAGGCCAGAGCAAAACGCAAGAAGGCGGAATTTACACCACGGGATCGCTGAAGCATGTTTTGGGTAGATTCTATCCCAGCTTCATCGAAGCATCTCCAACGTTTATGTGCACTACCGTTCCCGTGTGAATTCACTCCACCTCGACTTCGCGCCGCAGGTCGTGCTTTTCCATTCGATAGATTAGGGTTCGCCGGCTGATATCCAGATACTGTGCTGCCTGTGTCTGGTTGCCTTTGAACCGGTCAAGTGCTCGGAGGATCAGCTCCCGTTCTATCGCATCCAGGCTGATCCCACCTTCCGGCAAATCCGTCAGAAATGTATCCGCTCTTATAGGGCTCGGAACCATCTCGTCCGGAAGATCATTCACTGTAATCTGATGTCCCGAGCAGAGCACGATCATTCTTTCGATCACATTTTCCAGCTCACGTACGTTGCCTGGCCACCGGTAAGCACACAAACGCGAGGTGACAGCAGCGTCCAAGGTAAGCAGGGGCAAGCCGTGCCGTTCCTTCAAAACGCGGAATAAGTGTTGGATCAGCTCAGGGATATCACCCTTGCGCTCACGCAGCGGCGGCAGCTCCAATGGCACCACCGCCAGCCGGTAATACAAGTCCTGCCGGAAAGCTCCATCCTCTGTCATAGCCTGCAGATTCCGGTTAGTGGCGGCAATCACTCGGACGTTTACAGAAATCGGTGCGGTTGCTCCAATCTTCTCCACCTCTCTCTGTTGTAGGAGCCGAAGCAGCTTGACTTGCATTTCCAGCGGCAGCTCTCCAATTTCATCCAGAAAGAGCGTGCCGCCATCGGCCGTCTCGATTCGTCCCGCCTTCGCTACTACCGCCCCGGTGAACGCGCCTCGTGTGAAGCCGAATAGTTCGGCCTCGATCAGATCCTTGGGAATGGCGCCGCAGTTGATGGTCACAAATGGTTTGTGCCGTCTGGGGCTGTTCTGGTGAATGGCCCGCGCCAACAACTCTTTTCCGGTGCCCGTCTCTCCGCTGATCAGCACTGTGGACGAATGCTGGGCCACGCGCGAAGCCCGCTCCAGCACTCGTAGGAGAGGTTTCGCCCGGCCGATAATGCTTTCAAAACCGTACTTCTCGTCCAGCGCCGTTCGTAATGTTCGGACCTCTTCAATCAGATTTTGCCGCTCCAGCGCCCGATGAACAATCAGCACCAGCGCTTCATAGTCAATCGGCTTGGTGACGTAGTCGTACGCGCCCACCTTTATTGCCTCTACAGCAGACTCAACGGTGCCGAATGCGGTAATCACGATTACTGTCGTATCCACATGTTGCTCGCGAACATAACGCAACAATTCAAGCCCGCCCATGCCCGGCATACGTAAATCGGTGATTACCAGCTTAGGCCGCCGTTCATTTAGTAGCGACGTACCTTCTTCCGCGTTCGCCGCGAGCAGCACCTGGTAGCCGGCCTCTTCCAACTGCATTTTCATCACGCGCCGCACACTCACATCGTCATCAACCACCAGGACTAAGTGTGTACTCATGCTCGCGGCCTCGGATGGCGGGGGAGCTGAAGCCGAAACGTCATACCAGGGCCGCGGTTATTTTCCATGGTTAGAAGCCCGTTATGTTGGCTCACGATCATTGACGCAATGGCCAAGCCCAGTCCCGTGCCGCCCTCTTTGGTAGTGAAGAAAGGGTCAA
>CALMAV010000276.1:4906-14049 GCA_937859895.1 uncultured Bryobacterales bacterium
GATATGGTCTTGATCAGCAGCCGAAACGCCGCAGCCCTCGTCTTGAACTGCGATGGAAATAAGCTCAGGGTCAGCGGCAGCAGACAGGGAAACGACCCCTCCCGGGGGGCTTGCCTGCACAGCATTGATCACCAGATTGAGCAGTACTTGCTTCACCTGTTCGGGATCGCAATAGACTTCCGGGATCTCTTCGCCCACACTCTCCAGCAGCACGACGCGATTGAGATCCGTAGCATGTGCAGCAAGCGAAATGACTGACTGAATCACACTGACGAGATCTGTCGGCTGGAAACGCGGAGCTCTTGGCCTGGCGAAATCGAGAAAACTAGTGAGCAGCTTACTTAACCGGCGCGACTCCTTATCGATGATTTCCAAGCACTCGCGAACATTTTCACCAGAGGCGTTTCCGCGTTTCAATATTCCAGCAGCGCCGGAAATGCTGATGAGGGGGTTGCGAATCTCATGGGCAAGGCTCGCCGAAAGCTGCCCGGCTGCGTACAATCGCTCAGCTTTCTTTAACTGCTCAACATTCTTCTGCAGTTCGCCATAGACCACTGTTAACTGCTGTGAGGTTGCCTCGGCTTTTTGCCGCTGCTGCCGCTCCCTATCGGCAAGCAACCCAGCAACCAATCCGGCCGCACCAAAGATGGATATTTCCACCATCTGGTCGCTTGCATCTAGGGGGGAAAATGAGGAGATATGAATCAAGTGCGGCGACTGGGCAACGAGCGCAAATACGGTTGCGGTTAGAGCGCCTCGCCAGCCTGCGAGCATGCCGGCCAGCATTAGCGGAATGAAGTTCAAGTGGTGCAGCACATTGTGCGCCTGCATGTCAGACACCGGAACAAACCAGGGCAGGATGGCTAAGGCAATAATGCTGCAGGCTACCAGAGCTAGCTGCATGCCAAGGTCGCGCGGCCAGAGTGCTGATCCGGTGGGCATCGGTCCACATTTTGGCATGACAAGTGAGCACATCACTTAGCTCAAGCACGGCAAAGCCCAAAGATTGCTAAAGTTAACTGTCTGGTTGGCTTGCACTTGTGAGACTCGTTACCTGAAGGGTGTTCCAAATGGAACTCCAGAGTTCGTTCATTGAACCAGATGGAACTTCTCCGTACCCAGTTTGGCCTGAAATCAATGGTTTAGAGACGGCAGTCCGATTGCTTTAATCTGACCCGTGACAGTATTCATCAAGGTCGGGACCTTGATCCTCGCCGTTGGGTCGGCCATTCCTATGCCGATGACGGGCAGCAGTTGGCAGGCTCTGGACGCGGCGTATTCCGGCAGTTCTGCGAAGCAGCAGACACCAACCCCGGGACAAGTGGCGGTGGGAAAGGGACTGCCGGGGCCTCAAACACTTACTCTCGAGCAGGCCCTTGCCTTGGCTGAAACCAGTAGCCCACAGATCACGGCTGCCCTCAGCCAAGCTGAGGGTGCTCAAGGCCGTATCCAAAGTGCGCGCGCTTATCCTAATCCGGGCCTCGAAATTCTCGCTGGAAGGCAGTATGCAAAGCCGATCTACAATCCGGGAGTACCGGGCGTTCTGCAGCAGTACAGTTTTATTCAGCCACTCGAAATTTCGGCAGTTCGCCGCACCCGAATCGAAGCCGCTCAACGCGGGAAGGAAGGGAGTGATATTGGGGTGATCGGTGTTCGTCGAGGAGTACGAGCGCAGGTTAAACGCGCCTTCTTTGACGCACTTCGCCGCGAGGAGGAAGTAGCGCACGCCGGAGAAAACCTGGCGTTGGTGCAAGACCTTCGTAGGCGTACGGAGGTGTCGGTCAATGTGGGTGAAGCGGCAAGGCTGGAACTCATTCGCGCCGAAGCCGAAACCACCCGGGCCTCGGCTGCCGTCCGAAGCGCCCAGCTTTCTTACGTCACTGCCATCTCAGCCCTGCGCGCCACTATCGGTGCGCCGCTTCCTCCGGATGTACAGCCTACAGCACTGCTGGACGATCCGGTGTCGCTTCCGCCGTTATCCGGTATCAGGGCTACGCTGCTTGAGCGCTTTCCGACATCTCAGCAGGCACAGCTTGAGATTCAGCGTTCCAGGGCCGTTCTTGCGAACGAACTGGCCCTTCGTCTACCGCAACCATCTCTCTACGCCGAATATGACGAGCAACCAGACATTCGTTTTTACAGGTTTGGCGTCTCTGTGCCATTGGCACTCTGGGATCGTCGGAAAGGCCCCATCGCAGAAGCCACCGCGGCTTTGCAAACCGCACAAGCCTTCGCCAGCCAACGCCGTCTGGAGCTCACGGCTGCCCTGGAAAGAGCGTATGGCCAGTATCAAATTGCCAATGAACAGGTGCAGGCATTCGCTGGCGGAGCGCTGCGCCAGGCTGAAGCGGCTGTTCAGGGTGCCGAAGCCGCTTATCGTTTCGGCGAGCGCGGCATTCTGGAAGTGCTGGACGCACAACGTGTCTTACAAGCGGTACGGGGAGAGCTTCTTGATGCACAGTACGAACGGCAGAACGCTCTCATCGATCTTGAGGAGCTTGGCGCCGTGCAGTTAAAGGAACAACAGTAATGGGACGCCGAACACAATGGCTGACTGTATCAGCGGTTTGCGCAGCTATGCTTTCTGCTGGGTGTACACCGAAGCAAAAACCTGCAGTCGAGGAGGAAGAGCACTCCCGGAAGACTGGTAATCCCTTGGAAATTAAGCCTTCGCCTACTTTATTAAGAGACTTGAAAGTAGGTGGGCTTCGGTCCGAGACGGTGGCCGGGAGCCTGCGCGTGGGCGGAAGAGTCCAAGCCAACGAACGCCGGCTTGCGCGAGTCGGATCGCCAGTCACTGGGCGCATTACCGAATTGCTGGCGTTCGAAGGGCAGCACGTCAAGGCCGGGCAAATTCTGGCTCGTATCCACAGCACGCAGCTCTCTGATGCGCAGTTTGCTTTCTTGAAAGCTCAATCACAAACCGAGCTTGCCCGCCGTGCTACCGCGCGTGCTCAGCAGTTACTGGATGCCGGCGTTATCGGCAGTGCCGAATTGCAGCGCCGTCAGGCCGAACTGGATCAGGCTACGGCCGAGGTCTCTTCCGAGAGAAGCGAACTTCAGATGCTTGGCATGTCTCCCGAAGCCATTGACACTCTACAAAGCAAGCGCGCTCTTACCTCCGAGTTTCTGATGTTAGCGGCCATCAACGGCACTGTTCTGGAACGTAAAGTCACCATTGGACAGATTGTTCAACCTGCGGAAGTCGCCTTTCTTCTAGCTGACCTATCGAGCGTCTGGCTGGTGGCCGAGGTACCCGAACAGAGCGCCGGCCATCTGCAGCAAGGCAAGATCGTGCAAGCCGACATTGCTGCTCTACCAGGCCACACCATCAATGGCCGGCTTACCTTCGTGAGCTCTATCGTGAATCCTCAGACCGGGACCGTAACGGCAAGGATGGATCTGGCTAATCCGCAAGGTTTGTACAAGCCTGACATGCTAGCCACGCTTGTGTTAAAAGACAATCCGACCACAGAGCAACTGGTACCGCTCACCGCTGTAGTTCGTGAGGAAGACAAGGATTTTGTATTCGTGGCTAAAAATTCCAATGTCTTTGCCTTGCAAAGAGTCACCCTCGGGGAACAATTCGGTGAGTTCCGGGTGCTGAAGGGCGGGCTTGATCCTAACGTTAGGTTTGTTCTCGACGGCGCATTTCACTTGAATAACGAGCGGAAGCGACTGCTTGTAGAAGGCGGCGTCTAACGTGCTTAAAGCCATTGTGGAAGGCGCGCTGAAACAGCGCTTAATCGTTGTCGTTGTTGCCTGCGTACTGATTCTCTTCGGGGCTCACGCTGCTCAGCAGCTTTCGGTGGATGCTTTCCCGGATGTCACTAACGTCCAAGTTCAGATTGCGACCGAGGCGCCCGGGCGATCTCCGGAAGAAGTCGAGCGATTCGTCACCGTCCCCGTAGAGATTGGCATGACAGGTTTGCCCGGGCTGACTGAGATGCGCTCACTCAACAAGCCGGGCTTGTCGCTAATCACTCTAGTGTTTCAGGATGACAAGGACGTATATTTCGAGCGGCAATTAGTAGGCGAGCGTCTTTCTGAGATCCGAGATCGAATGCCGGAAGGTATCGTTCCTGTTCTTGGTCCTGTCTCCAGTGCGCTTGGCGAGGTTTATCAATACACACTGGAACGGGCCGACGACGGCAGACGAGAGCTTACGAAAGAAGAGCTGGTTGAGCGCCGTACGATCCAGGACTGGGTGGTACGGCCGCTGCTGCGCTCCATTCCCGGAGTTGCTGAGATCAATTCAACCGGCGGTCACGTCAAGCAGTACCAGACCTTAGTTGATCCAGTCCGCCTTCGCCACTACGGATTGACAGTGAAGGACGTCTTTGATGGCCTTGCCCATAACAATGCCAATGCCGGAGGCGGCATCCTTCCCGAGCACGCTGAGCAGTACCTGGTGCGCGGAGTCGGGTTGGTGCGCGATCTAGACGATATCCGCTCTATCGTCCTGAAGGAAGTCGGCGGCATTCCAGTTTACGTGCGCGATGTTGCCACCGTGCAGTTTGGCGAGGAAGTTCGTTACGGGGCCATGGTGCGTGGAGGCTACTCCGAGGCGGTTGGCGGGATCGTTATGATGATCGCCGGCGGAAATGCGAAGCAGGTAGTCACTCGCGTAAAAGAGCGCGTGGACGAAATCAATAAAGGTAACACCATTCCTGGTGGGCTCAAGATTGTTCCTTACTACGATCGTTCTGAACTGGTGGACGCCGCTCTTCATACCGTGATCAGCGTACTTGAAGAAGGAATTGTGCTGGTAGTAATCGTTCTCTTCCTTTTCTTGGGCGATTTGCGGTCGAGCGTCATCGTGATCGGCACCTTGATCCTCACTCCGCTGCTGACTTTCATGGTGATGAATCACTACGGTCTGTCTGCGAACTTGATGTCGCTGGGTGGCCTGGCGATCGCTATCGGACTAATGGTGGACGGGTCGGTTGTCGTCGTAGAAAACGTGTTTTCCAAACTCGGCCACAGTCCCGGGCAGAGTCGCCTCAAGATTGTTCGCGATGCCGTAATGGATGTTGCTACCCCGGTAGTCTTTGGCGTGGGAATTATTATCCTCGTCTTCCTGCCTTTGATGACATTGCAAGGGATGGAAGGAAAGATGTTTGCTCCACTTGCTTACACCATTGCCATCGCGCTTGCCATTTCTCTGGTCCTTTCATTAACGCTCTCACCGGTGCTGGCGTACTTTCTTCTAAAAGGCGGAGCGGAACACGACACGATTGTGGTCCGCCTCCTTAAGCGCCCCTACGTAAGTCTATTGAATTTCGCAATCGAGCACCGGAAACTGACAGTTACAACGTCGCTCTTGCTCTTCGCAGGCGCGGCCTCGCTGTTTCCGCTGCTTGGCACTTCCTTTATCCCGGAGATGAATGAAGGAACTATCTCTCCGAACGTTGATCGTGTGCCCAATATTTCGTTAGAAGAGTCGCTCCGCATGGAGAAAGAGATCATCCGAATTACCAGCAGCGTTCCTGGAGTAGAGAAAGTTGTTTCCCGCCTTGGTCGCGGTGAGTCGCCAGCCGATCCTGCTGGTCCGAACGAAACGGACGTGATTGCCACCCTGAAACCCCTCAAAGAGCGCGGTGACTTAACTCAGGATGTCATCTCAGAGCAAGTACGCAAACGGCTCTCTGTCATACCGGGAGTCAACCTGGTTATGGCCCAGCCTATTTCCGACCGTGTCGACGAGATGGTGACAGGCGTTCGCGCCGATATCGCCGTAAAGCTGTTTGGTGATGATCTCAACACGCTGATCGACTACGCAAACCGGATTGCCAAAGTCGCATCCACTATTCGAGGCATTCGCGACTCCAAGATTGATCGCGTCGGTGGCCAGCAGTATCTGAACGTCACGATAAATCGCGGTGCCATCGCGCGTTACGGACTGAATGTCTCAGATGTGAACGATGTGTTGGAGACCGCGATCCAGGGCAAATCCGCCACTGAGGTCTACGAAGGCGAGAAGCGCTTCCAATCGGTCGTGCGCCTTCCCGAAAATTATCGGAACAGCGTTGGAGAGATCCGTCAGGTCTTGCTCGATGCTCCGGGCGGAGTTAAAGTGCCCTTGGAGAACGTTGCGGACATAGAAGTGAAGGAAGGCCCGGCGCAGATTAACCGGGACATGGCCAAACGCCGCATTGTAGTGGGAGTCAATGTGAGAGATCGTGACTTGGGCGGCTTCGTGGCTGAGCTACAAAGTAAGATTGCCGCGCAGGTTCCGTTGCCTCCCGGCTACTACATCGAATGGGGAGGCCAGTTTCAAAACATGCAGCGAGCTCTCCGCCACCTCTCCATCATCGTTCCTATCACGATAGCGGCTATCTTCTTTCTCCTGTTTCTCCTATTTAACTCGCTTCGTTTTGCTTCTCTGATTATTACGGTGCTACCTTTTGCCTCCATGGGCGGAGTGATCGCTCTCTATCTCAGCGGCGAGTACCTTTCAGTGCCGGCATCGGTAGGTTTCATTGCTCTCTGGGGCATTGCTGTGCTGAACGGCGTCGTGTTGGTCTCCTACATCCGATCGCTGCGCCAGGGTGGTATGGATCAGAAAGCATCCATTGTTGAGGGAGCAAGCCAGCGCTTCCGTCCGGTGATGATGACCGCAACCGTTGCCGCTCTGGGCCTGGTTCCGTTCTTGTTCTCAAAAGGACCTGGCTCGGAGATTCAGCGCCCACTAGCCATCGTCGTCATCGGCGGCTTAATAACCTCGACACTGCTTACGCTAGTCGTCGTTCCAACTCTATACGGGATCTTTGAGGGGAAGGCGGAACAAGTAGTTGAAGAGAAAGAAGAGGTATTCGCCTAAACAGTCCAGGTGAGTTAGCTACCGAAGAACGTCCGCGAGACTCACCGTGAGCTCCCCGGCTCGCAGCACTCCGTCTGATACAAGCTGGCCCGGCTGGTCAGCACTCAAGACTAGCGCCGTAGAAGAATCCGGGTCTATCAACCAAACGGTTTGAGCGCCCCAGGCCAGATATCGGTCTGCTTTCTGACGCATATTGAAAAGGCTCTGACCGGGTGAAAGCACCTCAATTACGAGAAAAACCGGCGGCAGTGCGTGACCGTTTGCATTTGCTCGGTACCCACCTGGCATAGAGACCGCGAAGTCAGGCGTCATCCAGTCACTCCTGCCTTCTGTTCGGTCCACCGATAATTCGGGACCACATTGCATGTTCAATGCTCGCGCCAATGGGCGAAGAAGCTCAGCTAAGTTTCCTTGTAAATCAGAATGTCGGATGTTGGGCACTGGACGTTCCAATAACTGGCCGTCAATGCACTCATAACGGCTAGTATCAATCAGCTCACTATTGGGAAACAATTGAGTCGCCATTCAGTTCTCCTTGCTAGTCACTCACAGGTTTCACGCGCATTCCGTCCCGGATTTCAGCATCAACCGGCTCAATCACCCGGTCCAGAACCTTATCACCAGGATTCAAGCCCGACAGCAATTGCACGCTATTTACGTCGCTGATTCCCGTCCTCACTGGCGTCCAGTCAATCCGGTCCCGGCTTACCTTAAATGCGCCAGCAACTCCATTCTGATAACGAAGCCCTGCCTTTGTCATCAGCACCGTGTTTTCGGCCGTGCTCGAAATGATAGTGGCGTTCACAGTAACGCCCGGCAGTAGATCGTGGTTCGGGTTGTCCACCACGGTAGAAACTTCTCCCACCGTTCGTGTTCCAAGCGCCACCACTTGGGTAGGAAGCTTGTCGACAGTGCCAGCCCACTTCTGACCGGGTCGTGCGTCCCACGTGATGACAACCTGATTCCGGTTTCCCACTCGGCCCAGATCCGGCTCGTCAACATAGACAGTCACCTTCACCTTGTCTAGATTCCCCACTGTTGCGACTAGCTGACCCGGTTGCAGATACGTGCCAACCTTGGTATCGAACTGGTAGACCAGCCCGTCCATAGGGGCGCGAATCACCCCCAACTCCAGGCGATGCCGCGCCGAGGCTACCTCTGCCTGAGCATCCTGATACCGCGCCTTTGCAACAGAAATGTCATTCGTGGTAACCAACGTGCTCTTTTGGCCCTGGGCGGCCGCCAGCTGCAGCTTGGCGCGTTGCAGCATGTCCTGCGCTTCCATCACCTGAAACTTAGTGGCTGCGTTATTCGCTTGCAGGCGCAGCAAGGAGTCATAATTCCGTTGAGCTACATCGACTGCGTTTTGCGCATTTGTAATGGAGCTGCCAACGGTGGATAGTTGAGCGGGTTTACCGCCAGCCCCCAGGGTCTGGGCGTCCACTTGCGCTTCCTTTTCTTTAGCCAATGCAGCTGCCAATTCAGCTTTGGCCGCAGTAAGATCCAGCGCAACCAGGGGCTGCCCTGCTTTCACCTGATCGCCTCTGGCAATATAGACGGACTGCACCACTCCAGCCATCTCCGCTCCCGCGGCCGCCCACTGCACCGGCTCCACTTTGCCGTTGGTCGGAACGCTGCTTTCGATGCGTCCCCGCGTTACGGCAGCAACATGTACTTCAGGCACCGATTGACTGTGTCCAATCACCCACCAGAGACCCAGCAGGACGGGCACAAGCAAGACAAGCCAATACTTTTTCATCCGATTGGTACTACCGGCACTCCCGCCTACATTGTCCCAGACAAGAACACGATGCTAGTGCCGGCCGATCAGTGCCGTCCGTTACACTGTGGGCAAGTGTTCACTTACCGGGTTCATCGTATTAAGGATGCGCCTGCCGAAACATTCCGCTGGGAGCCACACACCGGAGGCGTAGTCACGGTGAAGCTGAAGGACTACGAACCCGGCCAGATTCTCCAGGCTGCTACGCCCTATGCAGCGTGGAAACTGTTGGAAGGCGAAGGGCACAAGTTGCGCCCGGGTGACTTGCTGGAGGTCTTGCCTGAGGCGGAAGGTGCCCCGGTTTCTTTACTTATCACCAAATACATCGGATTTGAAGGTGCCCAGTGGTTTATCCCTGAGCCTAAGAGCACGGGCGTTGCTACAGCTTATGAAGCGGGCAGTTCTGAGGCGGCAACTCAGGAATCGGGTGCCTGATGGAACATCGCAAGCTGCTCTTCGTTCGCCCGCCTCTTCTCTTCAGATTGAGAAGCACGAGCGCGCTCTGACTTGCCTATAATTCCGCGCAGTTCTGTCCCTAGG
>CALMAV010000277.1 GCA_937859895.1 uncultured Bryobacterales bacterium
GTCTTCTACTCGGTTGGAGGCGGGTTCGTCGTTGAGGAAGGCGAGGCAGTTAGCACCGAGGCGGAGCCATTGCCGGTGCCGTATCCGTTTTCGAATGGCCGCGAACTGCTCCGGCAGGCAACAACGCACGAAAGTTCGGTAGCGCGCATCATGCTGGAGAACGAAGCGGCGCTGCGGGGCAGCAGAGAAGCCGTCGGAGCTGAGATTCTGCGGCTCTGGAGCGTGATGGACGCCAGTATCGAGCGTGGCTTGCACACCGAAGGCATTCTCCCGGGCGGCTTGCATGTCCGCCGTCGTGCTCCCGGGCTTTGGAAGCGCGTACAGAGCCAGTCGGAAAATGATCCGCTACGTGCCATGGATCTGGTAAATGTGTTCGCCATGGCAGTCAATGAGGAGAATGCGGCAGGTGGTCGCGTTGTTACTGCCCCTACGAATGGCGCGGCAGGCCTGGTCCCCGCCGTGGCCCGCTACTATCGTACCTTCATCCCCGACGCATCGAACGAAGGCCTGATCGACTTTTTCCTCACAGCTGGCGCAATTGGCATCCTATATAAGGAGAACGCTTCCATCTCAGGCGCTGAGGTCGGTTGCCAAGGTGAAGTCGGTGTAGCTTGCTCTATGGCTGCCGGCGGCTTAGCTGGCGCCCTTGGCGGCTCAAGCTCCGAAGTCGAGCATGCTGCTGAAATCGGCATGGAGCATTTTCTCGGCATGACTTGCGATCCAATTGGAGGCCTGGTGCAGATTCCGTGCATCGAACGAAATGCAATTGGAGCGGTGAAGGCAATCAATGCCTGCCGGATGGCCATGGGCGAGTCAGGCGGACACAAGGTATCGCTCGACCAGGTAATCCGAACCATGTATCAGACGGGCTTGGACATGCAGTCGCGCTATAAGGAAACGGCGCTGGCCGGTTTGGCCGTCAACGTTTCTTCCGGCAGCGCCTCAGCTCTGAATGCGCGCGCGGTCAACGTCCGGGATTGCTGAAGGGTTCTAACAAACATGTACGCAAATGTGCAAGAGCGGTTGACAGATCGGATTGAGGAAATTACCCAAGCCGGTTTATTCAAACGCGAGCGGACCATCGAAAGTCCGCAACAGCCTGAGATCAAGGTTTCCACGGGATCGACGGTCCTAAACTTTTGTGCGAATAACTATCTGGGTCTGGCCAACCACCCCAGAGTGCTGGATGCAGCGCGCCGTGCGTTGGACGAGTGGGGATATGGGCTGGCGAGCGTGCGGTTTATCTGTGGGACGCAGTCCATTCATAAGCAACTGGAAGCGAAGCTGAGCGAGTTTCTCGGAACCGAAGACACCATCCTTTACGGCTCATGCTTCGATGCCAACGGCGGACTCTTTGAGACGCTGCTGGATGGCGAGGACGCCGTCATCTCTGATGAGCTGAACCACGCCAGTATTATCGACGGTATCCGGCTGTGCAAAGCCGCACGGTTTCGCTACAAGAATGGCAACATGGCCGACCTGGAGAGTCGGCTCAAAGAAGCGAGTGGCGCTCGCAATCGCCTGATTGCCACCGACGGCGTGTTCTCTATGGACGGCTATGTAGCCGATCTGCCTGCTATTTGCGATTTGGCTGAACGCTACAACGCCATGGTAATGGTGGATGACTCCCACTCAGTCGGCTTCATGGGCAAGGGCGGCCGCGGCACCCACGAGCACCTGGGTGTCATGGGCCGCGTAGACATCATTACAGGAACGCTGGGCAAAGCTCTAGGCGGAGCGAGCGGCGGCTATACAAGTGGTCGGAAGGAGATTGTCGACCTGCTGCGGCAGCGCTCACGGCCCTATCTGTTCTCGAATTCACTCGCGCCGCCTATCGTTGCGGCTTCTCTGCAGGTGCTCGACCTGATCAGCGAGAGCAATGATCTACGCGATCAGCTGTTTCGCAACACACGAATCTTTCGCGAACGCATGACAGCAGCGGGCTTCACAATCTTACCCGGTGAGCACCCGATTGTGCCCGTGATGCTGGGCGACGCCGCTCTGGCTACTCGCATGTCAGAGTCACTGCTGAGCAAAGGCGTTTATGTGGTCGGGTTCCCTTACCCTGTGGTGCCGGAAGGCAAAGCCCGCATCCGGGTCCAGATTTCAGCAGCCCACACGCAAGACGAGATCCACTTTGCCGCCGACCAGTTTGCAGCGAGCAAGAAAGAGTTAGGAATCTAGGTTATGGTGCGGAGGTTCGTCTGTGGAGTCTTGGTCACGGCGTCCATCGCCCTAGCAGCCTCGCAACCATGGAAGGGCAAAGACCCCAAGCAATGGAACCAGCAAGAGGCCGAGATCATTCTGACGGCATCACCTTGGGCGCAGGGGGCTGACGCAACCTTTCCAGATACGCGCGAAGCTCCGCCTCAATCCGTGTACTCGCTCCCTGGTCCGGCCCAAGCCGGTATGGCCAGTCCGGCGGGCGCGACCGATGGTAAGTGGGACGGCGGCGTCAGCCGGAACACCGGGGCCGGACTGCTGCCTACTCTCTCGGTGCTGGTCCGCTGGGACAGTGCCCTCCCGATTCGTCAGGCTTTGTTGCGATCAAAAGACTTAGGAATGAAACTGCTCCCCGAGGACGTTGCTTCGGCTGCTAAAGAACCAGACTTCTACGTGCTGAGTGTGCTTGGCTTGTTGCCGGCCAAACAGTACCAGAGGACGGGGAACTTACCTTCTAAATCTACCAGCGACCCTCATGATGGAACGCGTGCACCACTCAGTACCGAACAGGTCTTGGAAGGCTTAATGCAGAACACACGCCTGGCCATTCGCAAGGGCAAAGTATTGCATCCGGAAAACGTCACGGTGGACGCAGACACAGGCGTTGTCCACGTCTTTTTCCCGCGAACCAGCCCGATTACTAAGGCTGACAAAGAAGTGCTATTTACCACTCGCTTCGGCTCTTTGAATGTGGAAAAGCGTTTCCGCTTGAGCGAATTAATGTACCAGGGTCACCTGGAATTATAAACTCGACTGACGAGACAAGTAGCTAGGCCGACATATTACCATAATTGAAGCGGCAACGAATTGTTCCCTCCTGCATCCAACGAAGTAAGAGAGAAATCCATGAACAAAGCGCTCCAGCAGTTGAATGAACGTTACGAAGCGATGATGTTTGCCAAAACACCGGAACTTGGCCGAAAAGCGGCCCGAGAGCTCGTTCGTGCGGTTTTGGGGGACGAAGCACTTCAGAAGAAGTCGTTGGAAGAGGCTTTACGCGAGTGCTGCCGTCGCATGCGCCCCTCCAGTGATCCTAAGGAACAAGTCCGCTTCGAGAATGAGTTTGTTGAACTCGGTTTGTGGCCCGACGGCTCTCAGCGTATTGCCGCGTAAGGTTAGAGTGTTGCCGTCCTTGTAGTACATACCTACAATCGGGGTTGAGGTGCCTGTCATTACCGTGCAGAATAAACAGCATGCTCACGAACTGGTTGAGCGCTTAGAAGATGCGCAAATTCTAACTGCGGTACGTTTTCTCGAGTTCATGATTCTTGATCCGGTCTCGCGTTCTCTGGCAACAGCGCCAGAGGACGAAGAATCACTGACTGAGGACGAGGAGAAGGCACTGGCTGATGCAAAAGAGTGGTTTCGACTTAATAAGGGAATCACCCATGAAGAGGTTCTGGCCGAGTTTGGTTTGCAGTCTGAAAACCGTCACCCCGATTAGTGGCCAAGCATCCTGTCTGGTCAGAGGGCGCTCGAGCCGACATTCGAAAGTTAGACCGCCCTACCGTTACGTGGCTGTTTGAAGGTTTAAATCGGTATTTAATCAGTGGCGAAGGCGATGTGAAGCAACTCAAGGGCAAACGAAACGAGTTTCGCTTACGCGTTGGCGACTATCGTATCTGTTTTACTCCCGAAGGCAATCAACTTTTCGTGCATTGGGTCCGACATCGACGTCAGGCTTATCGTGGCTAGTAATCTGTCAGGCTACTGAGGTAAGGGTTTCAGAGGCACCGTAGACTGGCTCTGGGCGGACTTCCGGCCCGCATCTAGAATCTGCATAACCACTACATTCGTCTCCAGCGAGGAAAGATCACCGGCCCCCTTGATCTTGCCGTGAAGAACTGCGGCCAAGTAATCGAGCGAATCACTTTCATTCCTCTCTAGCGCCGGTGCTGCCACCAGAGCATCCGCGGCTTCTCCTTTGTAGCGCACCCGCAGGCGATCGGCACCGACAGTAATCGCATAACCACCGGTCCCGTACACCTCCATGTCCTTGCGAGCAAAGGACCAGTTCCAGGACGGCATTAACACTGCCTGCGTCTTTGGATAGCGTAGGATCAGCGTCGCGTCATCGTCAACCCGCGGGTAAATGTCGGGCTTGTCGGTTTGCGTCACAGCCGTCACGCTGACCGGCGATTGCCCATGCATCATTACGGTCATTAGATCCGCGCCATAGCAGCCGAAGTCAAATAACGCACCGGCTCCGTTCTGCACCGGATCGGTAAGCCACGGCAGCCACTCGGGCCCAACGCCGATCTCCTTGGGCCCCTCGTGCCCGTCGTGTACTACCACCTTCCGCACTTCGCCCAGCTTTCCCTTATCGACTTCGGTCAGAGCTTCATGGTTGCTGGCATACCAGGTAGTTTCATAGTTCACCAGCACCTGCACATGCTGCTGGCGAGCAATTGCCCGTATAGCTAAAGCATCCTCAAGGGTCGTGCAAAGCGGCTTTTCCACCATGGAGCTGATTCCATGCTGGGCCGCGATCTCAATAATCTTACGATGGTCCTGAATGGTCGTGTAGACCAGAACGGCATCTGGGTGCTGCTCTGCAATCATCTTTTCAACATCTGTGTAGAAAAGCTTGGCATCCAGGTGGTAGTCAGATGCGTACTTCTGCGAAAGCGCAACCTGCGGTTCCACAATTGCCACCAAAGTCGCGCTTTGGTTCCGGGGCAGGGCATGGAGAAAGCCCTTCACGTGCCCGTGAACTAAACCCACGATCGCCACCCGAATGGGCTTCTCCTTCGACGGCGTTTCAGCAGCAGGGGAAAAAAGGGCAGAACTGCAAAGCGCGAGGGCGAAAGCGAGCAGAGAGCGAGTTGATTTGAGCATGAACGGCCTTGAATATTCTTATCACGATGCATCACCTACCCGTGGCGGCCCAGAACTGCAAGCCGTTCCCGCACGCTATCCTGGACGAGTCCAATGAGATTCTTGCTGCTTGTGGCTGGTTTTGCTACAGCTTTGTGCGCTCAGGCGCCGGCTCCCTACTGGCTCACTCCTAGCGAGTACGACACACCTGTTCCGACTGAGAAGGCAGTTCTTGGCCACGAGCCCGGCGAACGGATTTCGTCTCCTGCCGAGATCGTCAAGTACATGCGTGCTCTTGCGGCCGCCGCGCCTAGGCGCATGAAGCTATTTGAGTATGGTGAGACGTGGGAACACCGCCCACTTGTGTACGTCGTCATTGGCTCGGAAGCAAATATTAGCCGCTTGCCCGACATCCAGTCCGCCATGGCTCGCCTGGCAGACCCGCGGCAGACCGACACTGCTGCAGCAGCCTCGTTGGTCTCGCAACTGCCCGCACTGGTGTGGCTCGCCTATGGCGTTCACGGCAATGAGATCTCCTCGCCCGATGCCGCCCTTCTCACCGCCTACCATCTTTTAGCAGCCAAGCGCGACAGTACAGTCGACCAGATTTTGGCTCAGGATCTGGTCCTGATTGATCCGCTTGAGAATCCCGATGGCCGCAACCGCTTTGTCCAGAACTTCGAAGTTGCCGAGGGTGCCCGCCCAGATCCCGATCAACTGGCCGCCGAACACAATGAGCCCTGGCCCGGTGGCCGCACCAACCACTATTACTTCGACATGAACCGTGACTGGTTCGCCATGACGCAGCCGGAAACCCGCGCTCGCGTTGCCGCTGTCCGCCAGTGGCTTCCTTTGGTTTTTGTCGATCTTCACGAGATGGGTTCAGATGCAACCTACTACTTTGCACCTGAAGCCAACCCCTACAATCCCTATATCACCCCTGGCCAGAAAGCGAGCTTGGAATGGTTCGGCAGGAGCAACGCCCACTACTTCGACACGCTTGGCCTCAGCTACTTCACCAAAGAAGGTTACGACGAGTTCTATCCCGGCTACGGCGCCAGTTGGCCCTTGTATTTCGGCAGCATTGGCATGACTTACGAGCAGGGTTCGACGCGCGGCCTCGCCGTCCGCAAATCCGATGGCACACTGGTCACCTACGGCGACACAGTCCGTCGCCACTGCGTTACCTCCATTGCGACCCTCGAAGCTGCAGCCAATCACCACGACCAGCTAATACAG
>CALMAV010000278.1:0-2085 GCA_937859895.1 uncultured Bryobacterales bacterium
GTAGACACTGGTGGGAATGTAAACAGGGTTATCGAGGCTGCGCCCGAAATTCGAGCCCTGGCGCTCCAGCAGCCCCACAATGGTAAATTCAACGCCGGAGATCTTCAAAGTGCCGCCAATGGGATCCTGGCCGGGGAAGAGCGCGGTGTGAATGTCCTCGCCAATTACCGCGACATTCTGATGCCGTGCCTCTTCGGTATCGCTGAAAAATCTGCCGCTGACAATAGGTATGTCGCGAATAACGGGCATGTCGGCTGAGACGCCGATGACGTTAGCGGCTTCGAACACCTGGTTGTGTGCTTTAACGTCCTCCACTCGTTGCTGGTAGGCGCTATAGAGCATCTCGTCGCCAGCGACGGCGCGCAAAGCCTTAATATCGTCGATACGCAGGCGTTTGTTGTACTTCTGTTTAGCGACGAACTCCTTGCCTGAGAGTCGACCTACTGATGCAATCTGGGCGACAAGGAAGCTGTTAGTCCCGAACGCCTTAGAAGTGATCCCCTCGGCGTAGGTTCCGAGGCCGTCAATGGCTGCGCCCACCAGAACCACGCTGGCAACGCCTACGATGACTCCGAGCAGCGTCAGGAAAGATCGAAGTTTGTGGGCACGGATGGAGTCGAAGGCCAAGCTGATTGCGGTAATCAGCATTGTAAAAGATCCCACTGAGGCCTCCGATCCGCTCTGCTTCTAGTGTATGGCTAGGCTACTTTGGACGGGCGTTTGCGTGCCGTTTTAGTCGTGGCGGATTTCTCAGCCATAGCCTCCGTCGGCGCTGTCTTGTGCGGGGCCGGTTTTGTAGCGGTCACTGCTGGTTTTGGGCGTCCAGTTGCCTCGAGGCTCTTCTGCAGGGCTTGCATCAGATCCAACACCGGGGCTGACTTTGGCTGCGTAATGGAAGTCACTTTCTGGCCATTACGCTTCTGCTCGATCAGATGTTCCACGTTAGCCCTATATTCGTCGTGATATTTTTCTGGTTCGAAAGAGCCAGCCAGCGACTCTACCAGCTTCTTCGCCATTTCGAGCTCCTTCTTATTGAACTCATCCGGCTTGTCGACGCGCGTCTCCTTCTCTTTATGCACTTCATCAACGAAGTACATGGTGTGCAGAACGATGCCAGTATCGGTGGGCCGCAGGATCACGATATGCTCGCGGCCGTGCATGGCGACTTTGGCCAGAGCGTCGTACTTGGTCTGGCGCATGGCTTCCAGAAGGAGCAAATAAGGTCGGCTGACTGCTTCCTCCGGCGCAACGTAGTAAGACTTTTCGAGGAAGATGGGGTCCACGTCATCCATGCGCACGAACTCAAGGATTTCCATGTTGCGTGCGGTAGGGGGAGCGACTTTCTCCAGGTCGTCCGGCTCAATTACGACGTACTGGTTCTTGGCGTATTCGAAGCCTTTGACAATCTCGGATTTCTCAAGCGGCCGGTCCTCGGCTGCGCAGTACCAGACCTCTTTCACGCGAGACAGGTCCTTCTTGTGAAGCATATGGAAGTGCACGGTTTCAGGGCGCGCTGCGGAAGAGAGACGAATGGGAAACGAGACTAAGCCAAAGCTCAAGTAGCCTTTCCAGACAGTTGCCGGCATGGTTTGAATGTAGCAATTACGGCATACACTGGAAGCGGAATGAGCGTAGAAGTTGAGTCGCTATTAAGTGAACTGGGCGTTAGGCCGGAAGCGATACGGGGCGGGAGCCTGCAAGCACGTACTCCCATTACTGGCGAGGTCATCGGGCAATTGCCGGAGACTACACTTCCAGCAGCGCAGGCCGAGATGGAGAAGGCGCACCGGGCCTTTATCGAGTGGCGTGAGGTGCCGGCGCCGAGGCGAGGCGAGCTGGTACGGCTGCTGGGGGAAGAGCTGCGCACCGCTAAAACTGCTCTGGGTCAGCTGGTGACGATAGAGGCGGGCAAGATTCTGACCGAAGGGCTGGGCGAAGTGCAGGAGATGATCGACATTTGCGTGTATGCCGCCGGTCTCTCGCGGCAGCTTTGCGGGCTGACCATTGCATCGGAGCGCCCGGACCATCGCATGCTGGAGACGTGGCATCCGCTGGGCGTCACCGGCATTATCTCGGCATTCAACT
>CALMAV010000278.1:2095-9411 GCA_937859895.1 uncultured Bryobacterales bacterium
GCGGTAATTCGGTCGTATGGAAGCCGTCGGAGAAGACGCCATTATGTGCGCTGGCAGTACAGTCTCTGTTCGAGCGAGCCGCCGCTAAATTTGGCGATGCTCCTCCGCATCTATCGAGCGTGTTATTGGGCGGCCGGGAATTGGGCGAAGCGTTAGTGGATCATCCGTTGGTACCGCTGGTTTCGGCAACTGGTTCGAGCGCCATGGGCCATGTGGTGGGGCCTCGTTTAGCAGCGCGGTTTGCGCGACCCATCTTAGAGTTGGGCGGTAACAATGCGGCGATTGTTTGTCCCTCAGCGGATCTGGAATTGACTCTGCGCGGGGTAGCGTTTTCAGCGATGGGAACAGCCGGGCAGCGCTGCACGACTCTGCGTCGGCTGATATTGCACCATTCGATTTACCAAAAGTTTGTCCAGCGATTGAAGGCAGTCTACGAATCAGTGAAAGTAGGCGATCCACGGGAGCACGAGACGCTGGTTGGTCCCCTGATTGACCGGGCGGCATTCGACGGCATGCAGCGGACCTTCGGGGAGGCGCAGTCCATGGGCGGGCAGGTCTGGGGTGGCCAGCGAGTTGCTGTCCATGGAGATGGAAGCTACTATGTGCGACCTGCTGTGGTTGAGATGCCTGAGCAATCCGCTGTGGTGCGGCGGGAAACATTCGCGCCCATTCTTTTCGTAATGCGCTACCGCACGCTGGAAGAGGCCATTCTGCTGCATAATGCTGTTCCACAAGGCCTGGCGTCCTCTATCTTCACCAATGACCTACGCGAAGCGGAGCGTTTCCTATCAGCATCGGGCTCCGATTGCGGCATTGCCAACGTCAACATTGGTCCTTCGGGCGCCGAGATTGGTGGTGCATTTGGAGGCGAGAAAGAGACCGGCGGGGGACGCGAGTCGGGTTCGGATGTCTGGAAACAATACATGCGGCGGGCAACTAACACGATCAACTACGGGCGGCATCTTCCGCTGGCGCAAGGCGTGCAGTTCGACATTGGCTGACGATGAAGACGAACGCAGCACGCCTGCTGGACCAAGCGGGTATCCCTTACGAGTTACGTGCTTATCCGGTGGATCCAGAAGACCTGAGTGCGGAGAGTGTGGCGGCAAAGATCGGATTGCCCGCCGAGCAGGTCTTCAAAACGCTGGTAGTAAGAGGCGAGCGGCAAGGTGTGTGTCTGGCGGTGGTACCGGGCAATGCAGAGCTCGACCTGAAGGCGCTTGCCAAATTAGCCGGCGATCGCAAAATGGAGCTGGTGCCACTCAAGGAAGTGCAGCCTCTGACCGGTTACATTCGAGGCGGCGTGACGGCATTGGGCGGGAAGAAAGAGTACCCGACCTACGTGGATGAGACGGCAATTCTGTTCGACAAAATTTCAGTTTCTGCCGGGGTTCGCGGTACCCAGATGCTACTCAATCCGGAAGATTACGTACGGGCGGTAAACGGTGTCTCCGGCGAGATTGCGATTTCTAAGAGGTAGATAGCTGCGCCCTTACCCGCAGCTGACGGGTTTTGTCAGGTATAACTTTGTCCACCTAAACGGAGAGTCCCGCCCCACAATGGCCACTACAGAACGTAGGACCATGACCATCCGAGAGTTGATGCCAGCGGCCTGCCATTTGTGGGTCTCACCTACGGAGACGGCGTGTTGAGAGCGCCACAACGAGTTACTACACCGGGTGTTCGAGTGAGTTTGCTTTGCGCTTTCATTCTGCTTGGCGTGCAAACACGGCAACTCGCTTCGGCTGCGCCCGCTCACTCACTTCTAACGACAGTTGCGCAAATCGAGGCACTGACTAGCGAGCAGGCTGCACAGGAGTTTCCGGTGCAAGTAGAGGCAACGGTCACCTTCTTCGACGGACCACATGGGTATCTGATGGTTCAGCAAGGGGGGAAAGGCGTCTTTGTCCGCGGTCCTTACAGCACCGTGCTACATCCGGGTGACCGCGTAACCATCGCCGGCCGCACCGGGCCCGGAGAGTACGCCCCGATCATCGAACACCCTAAGATTCAGCAGATAGAGGCTGGCCCGATGCCTGCTCCTGCGCTGCCTTCTGCCGATGACTTATGGGCTGGAAAGCTGGATAACGTCTGGGTGGAGTTGCACGGGCGAGTGCTGGCTATTCAATCTCGCAACAGCATATTGCCGAACAAGCTGGAACCGATGTCTGCCCTGCAGCTTGAGGTTGACGGAAGGCCACTGCATGCATTGGTTGACGACTCCTCTCTAGCGGATCTCCAGCACTTATTGGGAGCGATGGTGCGGATCTCTGGGGTGAATGGAACGAGCACAAACGGCCAGCACCAGTTTATGGGCCCCACTCTCTTCGTGAGCAGTTTTCGCGAGGTACGGCTCGACCAGACAGCATCTCCGGATACAGTAACGCTGCCTGTAACGTCCATCAGCAAGCTACTTTCCTATCGGCCTGGTGGACCACAAGTAGGCCGGGTGAAAGTACATGGGGAAGTAACGTTTGCTGACCCGGCTCTTGGCACGTACATTGAGGATAGTCAGCGTGGGGTGCTGATTGAGGGGGGAATCCCGGAGAATTTGCACTATGGAGAGGGCGTGGAGGCCATAGGATCTCCAGCCGCGGGTACCAATGAAGTCGCCTTGCACGACGTAGTAGTAAGGTCATTTCCCCTCTCTGTTCCGGTTCACCCACAAATGATCTCCGCCGAGCACTTGCTGGACAGAAAGTGGCAATCACAGCTAGTGCAGATTGAGGGGACTCTCACGGCCTTAGGTCAAGTAGGACTTTGGGATCAGCTAACACTTCGAACGGAGTCTGTCGTGTTTACAGCCCAGCTTCGAAGATCAGGCAAACAAAACGTGGCTAGTTGGAAGCCTGGAAGCCGGTTACGGCTGACCGGTGTTTGCAAGCTTAACTGGGATGTCGTTGGCAACCGGCCACTCGGATTTTCTCTTCTCTTGCGATCACCGACCGATGTAGTGGTAGTGCAGCGTCCGTTATGGCAGGCGGGCTTTCCGTGGCTCGGAATGGCGGGAACTGTTGGAGTGTTGCTGGCAGCCGCTCTGGTATGGGTAGGCTCACTTCGTGGACGGGTGCGGGCGCAAACAACAGAGTTGCGGCAGGCAAAGGAGCGGGCCGAGGCAGCCAGTCAAGCGAAGTCGGAATTTCTCGCCAACATGAGCCACGAAATTCGCACCCCGCTGAACGGGGTTATTGGTATGACAGGGCTGTTGCTGGAAGAGCAATTGCCTGCCCGGCATCGAGAATGGGCCGAGGCCGCTCGGGTTTCAGGCGAGGCGTTGCTTGCTCTGATCAACGATATTCTCGATCTGGGAAAGATTGAAGCCGGCAAGCTCACGGTGGAGAGGGTGCCGTTCGATCTACGCGCAACGGTAACTGAAGCGATCACATTGCTGCAACCGCGCGCTGCTGTGAAGAGCTTGTCTCTGGTGTTGGATTTTCCTAAAGAGATGCCCATCTGGGTAACGGGCGACCCTACCCGCGTACGCCAAATCTTGTTGAACTTTCTAGGTAACGCAATCAAGTTCACCGTGGTTGGACATGTGCGGTTGGAGATGCGCGCAAGACGGTGCCCTGATAGCACGTATGTGATCCGACTAGCGGTGCGTGACACCGGACCGGGCATTTCGCCTATGGCGCAAAAGCGTCTGTTCAGCAACTTCGAGCAGGCAGACTCGTCCACGACACGCCAGCACGGCGGCACTGGACTAGGCCTGGCAATCTCGCGCCAACTCGCAGAGCTGATGGGCGGAACGGTGGGGGTTGAGAGTAACCCAGGCTGCGGCAGCATGTTCTGGGCGGATCTGCCATTTGCGCCCGCGACTGAACCGCAGATACTAGAACCCAAGAGGAAAACAGTGTCGGCGTCGAGAGAACCCGGTGAAGCTGTACGTGTTCTGCTCGCCGAAGACAACATCATCAATGCGAAGCTGGCGACCCGACTCCTACAAAACCTTGGTTTGCAGGTTGACCTGGCTAGGAACGGGACCGAAGCAGTCGCTCGTTGTGCAGAGCGGACTTACCATGCGGTGTTCATGGACTGTCAAATGCCCGAGATGGATGGTTACACGGCTACTCAATTAATTCGTAAAGCGCAGGGGAAGAGCTCTCGGGTGCCCATCATAGCTTTAACTGCCAATGCAATGTCCGGCGACCGAGAGCAATGTCTGACGGCGGGAATGGACGACTATCTGACCAAGCCGTTGCGGAGCAAAGACCTCGCCCGTCTGGTGAATCAATGGTTGCCGGAGATAAGCAAGCAAGTCGCGTCGGTGGTGCAGTGACGCACGAGCTGTTCTCGTCAGTAGCGCGTGTGAGGGTTCGGACTACGTCGAGCCACCAACACCGGTAGTTCCTTCGAGTGCACGACTTATCCTTAGTAAACTGCGATCATGGCTGCACCCCTAACGGCCCCGAAACTCGTCGAAGATGCTTCCCTTAAGACCTGGACACGTACAGAAGTCCACGCTCTTGTTGATCTTAAATTTCAGAATGCCGAGAAGCTGGAACTAATTAATGGGAATTTGTTCGACAAAATGGGCAAGAAGCGGCCTCACGTGATTTGGCAGCATCGGATCTTGTGGTGGCTCCAATCTGTCTTTGGTCCAGAATTTGTCGAATCGGAGTCACCGACCGATGTCTCCCCGGAAGATAACTTGATCAGTGAACCAGAACCCGATCTGAAGGTGACAACCCGGCCTATTCAGAACTACACGACCAATCCACCTCCGCAGGACATGCGACTAGTCGTCGAGATTTCTGATTCCACTCTTCATTTCGATCTCAAGGTCAAAGCGGGCTTATACGCTCGCGCGGCCATCATCGAATACTGGGTGGTCAACATTCCTGATAAGCAAGTCGTAGTGCATCGTGAACCTAGGGAAGGTATGTATCACAGCATTGTTACTTACGAATCGGATGCCGAGGTCGCTCCGTCGGCGGCTCCTGCGGCCAATATGTGCCTATCGCGTCTTTTCTGAAATCCGCTAGGACGCGGCAGGAAAGTCTAAGCTAAATCAGGCTGCCGGTTAGGACAGGGATCTCCGGCGTGCTGTATTGCCGCTTACGAATATTCGCTGTCTTGCGCCAATCGACCTGCGGAAGCAGCATGGAAGCATCGATGCGATCCCGATACTGCATTGCAACATTCATCAGTGAATCGATCAACGAATCAGACAGATAGTGCGGACGCAGGCCAAGGTCGATCAGTTTAGAGTGTTTCGCGTTGTAGTAGTGCTCTTCTTTTTCAACGCGCGGATCGGGCATGTGCTGCAGTTGTACATTCAGGCCCAGCTTGTTCCCTGCAATAGCAATCATCTTCGCCAGTTCCAGCACTGAGAACTGCTCAGTGAATTGATTGTAGACGCGACACTCACCCGGTTCTGCCGGATTAAGACAGGCGAGTTCGATACAACGAACCGTGTCGCGGATATCCAAGAAACCACGGGTCTGACCGCCCTTGCCGTACACGGTCAACGGATGGTCGATAGCCGCTTGCACACAGAAACGATTCAAAACCGTGCCGAATACTTCGTCGTAGTCGAAACGGTTGATCAGCGCCTCGTCCAGCGCGACCTCGTCGGTCATAGTTCCATAGACAACACCCTGGTTTAAATCGGTGGCGCGCAGCCCCCAGATTTTGCAGGCAAAGATCATGTTATGGCTGTCGTGAACCTTCGACAGATGGTAGAACGAACCAGGCTGCTTCGGGAACGGTAGAACATCATGGCGGCCATTATGCTCAATCTTGATATAGCCTTCTTCGATGTCGATGTTAGGCGTCCCATACTCACCCATGGTGCCGAGCTTGATTAAGTGGCAGTCAGGCTGCAGTTCGCGAAGGGCAAACAGTAGATTTAACGTTCCCACGACGTTGTTCACCTGTGTGGAGACAGCGTGCTTCCGGTCAATCATGGAGTACGGAGCCGACCGCTGCTCGGCAAAGTGAATCACCGCTTCGGGTTCGAATTCCCGGATGGTTGCCGAGAGAAATTCGTAGTCAGTCACATCTCCGGTGAAGAGCTCGATTACGTTGCCAGTCAGTTGCTGCCACACACGCAGGCGCTCAGATAGAGGGCGAATGGGTGTGAGGGTTTGAACCCCAAGTTCGTAATCCCATTGTCTTCGCGCAAAGTTGTCAACAATCGAGACAGAGTGCCCACGGGCAGACAAGTGTAAAGCAGTTGCCCATCCACAGTAACCGTCGCCACCAAGCACGCAAATTTTCATCTTTAAATGTAATCTCTCTTTTCTCTGACTCGATGGCAGATAAGTCGTATGACGAAAGCTTTAGATTCGAGGTAACAGAGTTACGATTCGATTTTGCTCCCGTGTGCTGCATTCGAACTCGTAGTAGTTACAGCCTGAGTCTCAAGGCCGACTACGGCCGTTCCCAGAAATATCAGCCCCGTGCCCAGCCAGTTGGCAGGCGTAATTACCTCATGTAAAACAAAAAGCGCAAGAAGCGTGGTGATGACATAGCCGAACGCTGTTGTCGGTACAACAAAGCTCAAGTCGGCTACGCTCAGCATGGCCATACGAACCAGAGTCGCGAGGATCAACAGCAGTATGCCGCCGGAGACAAACGGGCTCATCATCGACGCGAGATAAGGTAGAGGACTGAAGGAGAGAACGCTTCCAAACTGCTTCATGCCCCAGGCAAGCGAAAGGTTGCCGAGCGGACGCAACACTAAGGTAAGTGCGAGCAAGCGATATGCGCGGCCTGTAGTTTGCGGACCCACCATTCCAATTCTCTCAAACAGCGAACAAAAGGAGAAACGGCGTTCTTAGGTCCGGCATCTAATTTGTACGATGACGAAAACCAAAGGAATCGAAGAGCTTCGCCAAAGCGAAATGATGGCGCACCTACTTGACTCGTTAGAGAAGGGTAAGGACATCGGGCACTACGGACGACTTGTCTTTGTTATGGTCAGCCGGTTTTTTCTTTCGGATGATGAGATTGTGGCCGAGCTGACGAAGGACAAGGATTGCGACGAGGAGAAGGCTCGGGCGATGATCATGCAGGTGCAGGATAAGGACTATAATCCACCCAAGCGGGATCGCATCCTCGAGTGGATGAATCAGCAGGAGTTTCCTATCTGCGAGAATTCAGAGAACCCTGACACCTGTAATGTCTACCGAAGCCTGGAGTTTCCTCCAGAACTTTTCGAGAAGATCTCTTCTTATTACAAGCACAAGTAGCGCCGTCATCGGGCTCTCGCTTGCTTTAGTCGCAGGGTTGGCTGCGTTTACGGGCAAGGACGCTGAGGCCTTTACCTTTGCCATCCTGGGCGATCGTACAGGAGAAGCTGTCCCCGGTGT
>CALMAV010000279.1 GCA_937859895.1 uncultured Bryobacterales bacterium
GTTCTGGAACATGATTGTGCGACCATTTTCGCCATTCCAGATCACTTGATGTTTCTGATAATGCTCGACGAACAGGCCGTAAGCTGTAACATCGCGCCCGTAAACAATTAACCCAGTATCAGCGGTGTTAACCGTCCAGCCCACTCCAGTGCCATGGTCGGCGCGCCAAGCCCAGATATCATCCAGCAAAACATTGTCGCTGCTGACAACCAGACTTGTTGTGGCTTTACCCATGCCCGGGCCGCCAACCCGAAAGAACACATCCTGCAGGGATGTCGGGTTCGAAGGATCGCTTCGGTGCGTAAACGGAGTGCCCACTTGCAGGAGCACCGGTGAATTAACTGGGCCGGCATCAACCAAAAATCCAGCTATCTTTACGCCAGGCACGTCGGCCACTACCATGGCTGGCGATCCATTCTGTGGCGAGAGCGAAGGGAAGCCAAGTCCCAGCACTACAGTATTAGGCCGCGTAACGGTGACAGGGAAGTTCAATTTATAAATGCCGGGAGTAAAAAGGACGTTCCGACCGAGCAGCAAAGCATAGTCGATGTCCGAAACAGAAGTCGCTGGCGTTGCAACAAAGAAGCTTTTCAATGGAATCGACGAGCCGGCCTCTGGTCCATTTGCCCAAGATGTGCCTGAAGAGTCAGTGCGAAGCTGTGGAACAAACACGTTGTACTGGCCAGTGGCATCGACATAGAGGAACGGTTTTTCTCGGGTAACTGGACTGGTTGCTAAGGTCGTGTAGGGCGGATCGGGAAATGATTGCGCCGGTGCGCCGACCACACCAGAGAAAACCTGATTCCAGACGCCATTCGACCACCCGCCAATGCTGCTGTCCCGCACAAGGAACTGCTGCTGTGACCCATTGATAACGAATCCAGTCTGGGAATCCGCGATGAACCCTCCGCTCGCCTCCTGCGGACCAGCGGTGCAGTAATCCATGAGCGTAAGATTGCCGCCTGTGATGTTGACCCGCCGCATCGGTGCCGCTTGCGAAGAACTCCGGCATTCGGAAAGACCGGTTACATTGATCGTCAGATTTGACAGGGACCGCCAGAAGTTGTCGAGTGCAATGCAGTTAGTTGCGGTTAAACAGCGGTTGTACACGTCGACGTGCCCGTTGATTACTACATCGGTCGGAGACGCGCCTAAGCCGGCCACCTCCGTGTAGTAACCAACTTGGAAGTCGAGTGGGTTCGTTTGGTCCCCGTAAGTCCCGGGCATGAACAGCAATGCATAGCGCTGTGGGCCCATCTCGTTGTCGACCTGCTCCTTCGCGATAGCGTCCACAGTTGCCTGGATCTGACTAACCGGCATGCTGGGATTGAAAATCATCACATTAGGGCCGAGATCTGGCTGGGCCCCAATAAGCGGGTTCGGTGCACCTGCAGCTAAAACAGCTGTGGCGAGTGATGCAACAAGTACCGCAACGTACGACTTAGACGTCCGCATATGGCTCATTCTCCTGGTGTGGTCCGGGCTTCGATGTCGATGGGAATATGTCTTCGTCCCAGGTCCAAGAAGCCTCATCATGATCATCCGGTGGTCGATTGTGAGCAGGTCTTATCAGGGTATTCGTCAACTGTTGGCGCGCTCACACAGGAAAGTGTACTCCAGCGTAATTTACCCAGCAAAACCGGTGTGTCCCGCTTTAATCCGCCCTCTTCGTTCATTCACTGTTTTACGAACGATCTAGAAGCCTGGTCAACAAGTTGAGGAGAAGTGAACGTTCATCGGCATTGAGAGGTGCAAAAGCCATTCTCAAAAAGTGGAGGTATATCTTGCGCCCTTTGTCTAGCATCTGTCTGCCGTCGGCTGTCAAGCTATGTAGGATTGCTCTGCCGTCTCCAGGTTGGCGCTCTACGAAGCCCAGTCGCTCCAGTCGGGTAGTTAGAGTGCCGAAAGCCTGATCTGAATTGAAGGTCAGCTCTGCCAACCTATGGGCTGAACTTCCTGGATTTCGCTCGATCTCACGCAGGGCGTTCCATTGCACCAGGCTGATGCCTACCTGACTGAGTCGATTGTCTAGTGAACGATGATGACGAGACTGCACTTTCTTGATGGCTAAACCAAGGTCTTCCACTTGCGTCGGCATATAAACATGTTTATTTAGGTGTGGGTGGCTTAGTCAAGCCAGAAAGAGGACGCAAGATGAATACTGTTGAGAACGCAGTCCCGTTATTCGCGAGAACTCTTCAACTCGCCGTTCAAGATCGCGGCGAGGGCCGCGCCTTTCTTGTTTTGCATGGAGGCGCAGGTCCGGCATCGGTTGCTGGATTAGCGGAGGCCTTATCGGAAGATGCACGAGCTATCGTCCCGACGCATCCCGGATTTGCCGGCCAGTCGCGGCCAGATTGGTTTCACCGCATCGACGATCTTGTTCTGGCGTATCTTGAATTGCTGGAGCGTCTTGATGTGAATGACGTCGTGGTGATCGGCAACTCGGTTGGCGGCTGGATCGCAGCTGAAATGGGGTTGCGTCAATCTTCTCGAATCGCTGCTATCGTTCTTATCGACGCGGTTGGCATCGATACGGGGTCAGCAGATCGGAAAATCGCGAACCCAATGGAGCTTCCTCCCGAGACACGGCTAGCCTTGGCCTATCACGACCCCAAGCGCTTTGCGGTGATGCCACAGAGCCCGGAAGCTTTGGCTATGCTGGCTGCCAATCAGAGGGCTCAGATGGTGTACGCGGGTGAACCTTACATGCATAGTCCAACCTTGCGGACTCGGTTAGCTCAAATGAATGTTCCCGCTCTTGTCATCTGGGGCGTAAGCGACGGAATAACGGACCTGGAGTACGGTCGGCGCTATGCCGAGAGCATTCCGAACAGTCGTTTCGAACCAATTGAAGAAGCGGGCCACTTTCCCCATATCGAGAAGCTGAACAAGGTGCTTGGACTAATCTACGAATTTATTGGTGGGCACGGTGATTGATCTCCGCGACGTATCCACACCGGAGAGCGCGGTTCGCGCTGCCTTGAATCTGGAGCCGCACCCTGAAGGCGGGCACTTTCGGGAGTTGTGGCGCGATCGTCCAGCCACTGGGCAGCGCGGTGCGGCCACCAGCATTCTCTTTATGCTGGCAGAAGGAGAGCGTTCGCACTGGCATCGCATCGACGCCGCTGAAATCTGGATTTGGCAAGCTGGCGCGCCGCTAGCCTTGAGCACTGCCGATACAGAGGGCGTCGGACTCAAGCAGGTGCGGCTCGGTCCGGACGTAGAACGCGGCCATGTCCTACAGGAAGTTGTGCCAGCCTACACATGGCAGAGCGCGGAGAGCTTGGGAGCCTGGACTCTGGTCAGTTGCATTGTTGCACCCGCGTTTGAGTTTTCCGGCTTCGAAATGGCTCCGGCAGGCTGGTCGCCAACCAGGTAGACACAAACGCGGGAGGTGGTCGTCGAGATTGCTTCGGACCATTCCCCCGGATTCAATGTAGTCCACCCCTGAGGAAAGCTACTCGAACATGCCTTCGAAAAGAATGGAACTCAGATACAGCTCGCCTGCATCGGGCAGAACCACAACGATTGTCTTACCTTCCATCTCAGGCTCTTTCGCCACTCGGACGGCTGCAACTGCTGCGGCGCCACAGGAGATTCCGCACAGGATCCCTTCCTCTTTGGCAATCCGCCGCGCCATTTCAACTGACTCTTCGTTGGTCACCTGCTCGACACGGTCTAGCATCGAGAGATCCAGGTTTTGTGGGATAAAGCCCGCTCCAATACCCTGAATTTTGTGCGGCCCCGGCTTGATCTCATCGTGATGTAACGCCTGGGTAATCACCGGACTGCTGACTGGCTCAACACCAATCGAAACAAGTGGATGATGCTTCTCGCCCTTGATGTAGCGCGACACACCCGTGATGGTGCCGCCCGTGCCTACACCCGCCACTAGCACGTCGATATTACCTTCGGTGTCGTCCCAGATCTCCGGACCAGTCGTCTTAAAGTGGATTGCCGGGTTTGCCGGGTTGTTGAACTGCTGCGGCATTACATAATGATCAGGGTCGCTGGCCCGAATCTCCTCTGCCTTCGCAATTGCGCCCTTCATCCCCTTGGCACCTTCGGTGAGTACCAGGTTGGCTCCCAGAACCTTCAACACCTTACGACGTTCAATCGACATGGTGTCGGGCATCGTCAGCGTAATTCGGTAACCACGTGCCGCCGCTACAAAGGCCAACGCTATACCGGTATTGCCGCTAGTCGGCTCTACAATCTCTTTACCCGGTACCAGAAGTCCACGCTCTTCGGCATCCCACACCATTGCCGCTCCGATGCGACACTTCACCGAATAGCCCGGATTACGGCCTTCTATCTTCGCCAGAATCGTTGCTTTTGCGCCATCCACAACACGGTTCAACTTCACTAACGGGGTGCGCCCAATGCTGTATGAATTGTCTTGATAAACCACTTCGTGCCTCTTCTAAATGTCCCAATTCGGGATGTACTTGGAGTTCTTTTCCTGCCAGTCACGCGCTAGTTCGGCAAACGTCAGCTGATCCAGAACATCGGAAACTGCCTTATCCACTCGATCCCAGACGTCGGCGAAAGCATCCCGGCAGCCATTCCGCTGGCTGGACCGAACATTCTCAATTGATCGGATCACCTCGCCAACGGTGATCGAATCCGGTTTACGCGCTAGCAGGTAACCGCCTTCGGCTCCGCGCCGTGAATCGACGAACCCGCTTTGCTTGAGCCCGGCCAGGATCAACTCCAGAAATTTCTGCGGTATCTTCTGGCGTCGCGCGATGTCCGCAATTTTAATCGGTTGCCCGCCATTGCTTGCCGATCGCCCGGCAGTCTGTTGGGAAGCCAGGTCGAATAGAGCTTTTAGAGCGTACTCGCTCTTAACTGAAATATTCATCCCGATGCCACCTCCAGTCTACTCCGCATTGCCGATCTATATACATGAGATGCACGCGAGGCCTCATCGGATTACCCCGATTAGACGACCCATGCCGATTTGACAGACAATGAGAAACAGTGGCAAGACAGCTTTTTGGAACAGACGGAATTCGCGGAGTTGCGGGTGAGCCGCCGCTTGATAAGAGGACAGCGTATGCACTAGGCGTGGCCCTCGGAATGTGGGTGCGACAGGCGGCTACGCCCGCAAGCGGGAATCCACATGAAGTTCTGTTGGGAATGGATACTCGGGAGAGTGGGCCGTGGCTGGCCGAACAGGTTGCTGGCGGACTAGCTCACGTGAACGTGGGCGCCCGCTTTGCAGGCATCATCACCACTCCTGGTGTTGCGTATCTGACTCGTACCAAAGCGTTTGCCGCCGGAGTCATGATTTCGGCTTCGCACAACCCATATCACGATAACGGCCTCAAGGTCATCAGCCACTCGGGTTATAAGCTGGCCGATTCTGTTGAATTGGAACTCGAAAGCCATATGGTCGAATGGCTGGCGCGAAACGAACCCGCTCCTCCGAAATCGCTGACAATCGACCGCAGCCTTGACCATCACTACGAGAAGTTTCTGGTTGGTACTGTCTCAGGTAACTTCCCCATGCACTTGGTGGTGGATTGCGCCAACGGATCGGCTGTCGAGATTGCGCCGCCAGTCTTTCGTGACCTGGGCGCCAAGGTCCAATGGCTTGGGGCATCGCCCGACGGCTGCAATATCAACCTTGATTGTGGTTCGCTGCATCTGGATCGACTTCAAGACAAGGTCGTGGAAACTGGCGCCGAACTCGGCATTGCGTTCGATGGCGATGCGGACCGCGCGCTTTTTGTCTCCTCTTCCGGCAAGGTAGTAGACGGCGATGCTGTTCTGTTTCTGGCTGGGTCTGCTCTCAAGCAAAAAGGCAAGTTGCCCGGCGACACGGTTGTATCCACGGTTATGTCCAATCTGGGTTTGGAAAGGGCCTTTGAGGGGCAGGGCATTGCAATGCTTCGAACGCCTGTAGGCGACAAGTACGTGCTGGAAGAGATGCTGCGGCGCGGAGCGGTTCTGGGCGGCGAGCAATCCGGGCACGTGATCTTCTCGCAGTTTGCTACGACCGGCGATGGGCTGCTGACCGCGCTTCAGGTGCTGCAGATTGTGCGGGATTCCGGGGAGAGCCTTGATCAACTGGCGAGCGAGATCAAGAATTTCCCGCAGAAGCTGGTGAACGTGCGCGTGAAGCATAAGCGGCCACTGGCCGACCTGCCGGCAGTGCAGGCCGAAATTACCGCTGCAGAGACAGAGTTTGCAGGTAGTGGCCGGGTGGTGGTGCGCTTCTCCGGCACCGAACCGCTAGCCCGAGTGATGATCGAAGGCCCCACCCACAGCGAAGTAGACAAGTGGACTGGCCGCATCGCGGATGCTATCCGGGCCGAACTGGGGAGTGTTTCGTAGGTGTATTGGACTGAGAGACCAGTAATGGCCTAAGGTCCACCGCTATGTGCACGCCAAAAGGATAGACAAGAGCTTCCATAATGGCCGGGCTACGCAGGACTGCCGCAGCGCTTGCCCAGTTGGGCCAGCTTACAAGCGGTATGATGTTGGTATGACCAAATCGAAAATTGCCATCAGTTTGCCCAAGGATCAACTGGCGAGAGTCCACCGGGAAGTCCAAGCTGGACGAGCCGATTCAGTTTCGGGTTACATCGTCCGGGTTCTGGAGGAGCAAGCGAAGTGCGAGTCTCTCCGGGAACTGCTGCAGGATTTGATTAAACAACACGGTCAACCAGGTAGCGAGGATATGGAGTGGGCAGAACGCGTACTCGCACCGCAGCAGGGATAGTGCTGGACGCGGGTGCACTGATCGCCTTGGATCGTGGTGATAAGCGCATGCTCGCCTTGCTCCATCGGGCGTTGGCTCAAGATCGGGCTTTTCGAGTGCCTGCCGGTGTCGTGGGACAAGCTGGGCGCGATGGCCGTACTCAGGTTACGTTAGCGCGGTTTTTGCGGAGCGAGGAAGTGGAGATTGTTCCTCTGGATGAACAGCTCGCCCGTTCCTGTGGAGAACTCTGCGGCGCTGCCAACTCGCCGGATATCATCGACGCTTCGGTGGTAATTCTTGCCAGAGAGCGGCGAGAGCCCATAGTCACCAGCGATCCGAATGACCTGCGGCGTCTGGATCCGTCAGCCCAAATAATTGCAGTCTGATTTCACGTGGGCGTTTCGCCCAACAGAATTCGCAGGTAGTAGCCGGGTTATGGTGAGCTTCTCCGGGACCGACCGATCGCCAACGATGATAGGAGAAGGCTAAAATGATTGGCCGATGCACGCAAGTCATAATGAAACCTGCCCGCTATTTATTTGTCGCCGTTTGCCTGATGTCATTCTGGCTACGCTCCGCGCCAGGCGTTTTACCTGAGACACGAGGTGTCGTTCTCGATGCCGGGGGATCACCCATCGCTGATGCCACACTTGCCGAACAGTGGGGAATAGAAAAGGGCGCTGCCCGATCTCCTCTCACACCTGTCGCAACGACAACGTATGCGGATGGGTCGTTCTCCCTCCCAAACGGGGCGGACTCCAATGGACGGTTCGCCTTGCTCGTCTACGACAAGGCTCGTCTGCACGGCGCAATGGTTGATCTTCCCGCAAGCGAAAGAGAAAAGCCCTTGACCATTCGTTTGCGGCCTCTCCAGACTGTGGATTACAGCATTCTTGTCACAGGATCTCTGACAAAGGAGTCCACGTCCGCCAAACTGTATACATTATCTGGGATTCCTATTGCTGCGTTATTCAGTGTCCCGCGCGGCTCTGTGACCCTGCCACCCGGGCAGTATCTCTTAAAGGCACGACTTCCCGACCCGAAGTTGCCGCTAGCACCTTCAGCGTAGCAACCCGGGCAGTCACCGTACCGCCGCTTCATATTCAACCGTCCTTGATCGCCCAACACTACGGACGCGGAACGCCCGACCTAACAGCGAGCCTGCTGACCATGGATCACAAGCCGGCGACCATCCATCCGATCCGCGGCAAGTGGACTCTGTTATATTTCTGGGCAACATGGTGCGGGCCGTGTATCAGCGAAGGTATGCCACGGCTGATCGTATTCACCAATGCCCACAAGAACTCGTCTTCCGCCTTCCGCATCCTCGCCATCCACGGGAAGAGCAAGGAAGAGAACAGCACTTGGCAGGAATTTCATGATAAGACCGTGCTCCTGCAACGCGAACGTTGGCATGTGGCGACGCTGCCCTTTGATGTTTTGTATGACGAACCGTCTCACCTCGGCGTGGGGTGTTGTAGCATTCCCGACCTACGCTTTGATCGACCCGGACGGGAAC
>CALMAV010000280.1:0-1368 GCA_937859895.1 uncultured Bryobacterales bacterium
GCCGGCGCGCTAATGGACTTTGGCTGCTACAACGTGCTTTGGAGTCTGTGGTATCTGGGCATGCCGACGAGCGTGTATGCCAGTGTCGATCATCTGCGGCCCGAACGGTTTCCCAAGGTAGAGGATGCCGCAACTATAGTGTTGAATTATCCAAATGCTGTTGGGATTTTCGAGGGCAGTTGGGACCTGCCACGCAGCTTGCAAGATCTGGAAGTGTTTGGGCGACCTGATCCGAACGGCAAAGCACCCGGGTCAATTTATATGAGCCGTGCAGGTGTGCAATTGAAGCAAGGGAAGGAAACAAAGGACCTAACCGTGGATCCTTTGCCGCCCGATGAATCCGAACCAGTAGCTTATATGATTTCGCGTCTACGGACGAAGTAACCGGTAGCCGGCCTGACAGCGGTGGACATTAATACGCAAGTGATTCAGATTATTGATCTTGCAAAAGAGTCAGTCAGAACCGGCAAGGCAGTTAGCGTTCCGAAAACTTAAGGCTGGGCGCGGGCGAGGCAGCGCCTCCACGCACCAGGAAGGCAGCACCCACCAGCAGGAGCGCTAGAGCAATCCACTGCGTAAGCGAGAACGGACCCACCAGTGATTGCTCATGTTCACGAAAGAATTCGATGATGAACCGGACAGTGGAATACAGTACCAGATAGAGCCCGATAATGTAGCCTCCGCGATGGCTCCTGCCCGCTTGCCGATAAAGGAAAGCAAAGATCAGCAAGTCAGCAATCGATTCGTACAGTTGCACCGGATGCAGTGTTCGATCAAGCGGCACCGGAGCAGCAAAGTCCGAACGAAAACGAACGCCCCAAGGCAGATCGCATTGGCGACCCCAACAGCAGCCTGCAGCAAAACAACCCAGGCGCCCAATGCTCTGCCCAATGGCTACGCCTGGAGCGAAAGCATCCATGGTGGGCAGAACCGGCAGCATTTGTTTTCGGATATAGAATGCAGCAAAAACGAACGCGGCGATAAAACCGCCGTGAAAGACTCCTGCGGCTTGCAGCGTTTCCAGTGTGAAAATTCGCCCGGGATTTTGCAGGTACTCGGGCAAATCGAAGAGGATCATGAACAGCTTGGCGCCGAGGATGCCGGCCATGGCGCAGTAAACTGCAAGATTGGTCACCTTTTCTGCGGGCAGGCCGGCCTTACGGGCCAGCCGCATGGCGACACTCAACCCGGTTAGAAAACCGAGCGCCACCAATACGCCGTATGTAGGAATGTAAAAGGAACCGATGCTGATCAGCTTGGGAAACATGTAAGTTATCGAATCGCGGGGCTTGTTCTGTTTTTGATGCTTGCCGTCCGGTGCCGGGGCCAGAGCATTTCAAGAACGAGAAGCGCACCGCCAACACTGAT
>CALMAV010000280.1:1378-3171 GCA_937859895.1 uncultured Bryobacterales bacterium
GATAGCACTATCGGCAATGTTGAATGCGGGAAAAACCCATGCGCCATGGTAAACCTCGATAAAGTCGGTGACGGTTCCTCGTGTCACCCGATCGAAGAAGTTGCCCAGTGCGCCACCAAGAATAAGGCCGAGTGCGAAACGGGAAACAATGCTGGTGTAGGCACCTTTGCGGCTCCACAAAGCGTACGCCACGAAGCCAATTACCACGAATGTCACGCCTAGGAGAACTACATTGCGAAGAATCGGATTGCCTTCCGCCAAAATGCCAAAAGCCGCACCCGGGTTTTCGAGGTGAGTCACTCGCAAGAAGCCCGGAATGACAGGCTCCGCATCGAAACTATTCATTCCGTGTTGAATCATTACTTTCGTTAGACGGTCAGCCACGATGATCAGCAGGGCAACAACGATAGCGGTAAGCCGTCCGAAGAAAAGGCGTGATCCCGACATCTACTGCAAATGTCCTGTTTGCTCAAGCACTCCGGCACAGTCGGCGCAAACTGTGGGCACGCGCCCATCGGCACCAACATCGAGCTTGTACTTCCAACAGCGCTCACACTTGTCGCCAGAAGCACGTTCAATGGAGACTGTGAGCGGCTCGCTTGATCCAGGCTGCAAATCTACGTGCGAGACGATAAACCACATTGGAAGGTCACTCTCATTTCGCTTAAACAAATCGTACGTGTCACCTGTCGCGTGTAAGGTGAGGGCTGCTTCCAGAGAAGAGCCGATCACTTTGTCTTCGCGGGCGCCGTCGAGGGCTTTCAGAACCTGGTCTCGGGTAGAAAGCATCTGCCCCCAATCACCGGCCCGTTTACGCTGAGCATCGCTGATGCCAACAGTTAGCTCGCCGGCTTCGGGAAACATGGCAGTGTGGATACTTTCGCCAGAGTCGCCCGGAGACTGCAGATAGCTCCAAGTCTCTTCAGATGTAAAGGACAGCACCGGCGCCAGCAGTCTAACCAAAGCGGTCGTAATGCGGTGGAGCGTTGTTTGAGCACTCCGCCGAACTAGCGACGAGGGTACCGTGGTGTACAGGCGATCACGCGAGACATCAATAAAAAGAGCACTCAGGCGCGTGATGGTGAAGTCGTAGATGGCCCGGTAAACTTTGTGAAACTCGTACTCTTCGTAGAAGGTACGACAGCGACGGACTAGATCTTCCCCCTCCGTGAGGAGCCAGACATCAATGGTGGTGAGCTGTTCGCCAGGCACCTGATGAATGAAAGGATCAAAATCATACAGATTCCCAAGCATTGCGCGAATGGTGTTACGAATCTTGCGGTAAGCCTCAGCAAGGCGCTTGAGAATCGTGTCAGAAAGGCGCACGTCCTCAGTGAAGTCGACAGAGGCAACCCAGAGTCGTAGCAGGTCAGCCCCATACTGCTTAATGATCTTCTCCGGTTCGATGGTGTTGCCGAGCGACTTATGCATGGCGCGGCCTTCTGCATCAAGCGTCCAGCCGTGCGTCGCGCACTCGCGATACGGCGAAGCACCCCGAAGCCCAACGCCAATCAGGAGCGAACTGTGGAACCATCCGCGATATTGATCGCCGCCCTCGATATACATGTCCGCCGGCCAGTGAAGGCCATTGCGTTCGGTGACTACGGCCAAGTGGCTTGAGCCCGAGTCGAACCAGACATCGAGGATGTCGTTCTCTTTCCGAAAGCTGCTGCCGCCGCACTTGGAGCAACGGCAGCCCGGACCCATCAGTTCCTCGACTGTTTGCAAGTACCAACTGTCAGACGTGCCCTGACGAAATTTCTCCACCACGCGCAATTGAACCGCTTTGTCGA
>CALMAV010000280.1:3181-3623 GCA_937859895.1 uncultured Bryobacterales bacterium
GTCGATGAACGGCTCAGCACAGCTATTGCAATAGAAAACGATAATGGGCACGCCCCACACGCGTTGGCGCGAGATGCACCAATCGGGACGGGAAGCAATCATGTTGTACATGCGCTCCTCGCCCCAGCCCGGATGCCACTTGACCCCGCGCACTGCCTCAAGGGCCCGTGTGCGCAGATCCTCGCGATCCATGCCGATGAACCACTGCTCGGTAGCGCGAAAGATGATTGGCTTATGACAGCGCCAGCAGTGAGGATAACTGTGCTCCAGCCGGGCCTGCCCAGCTAGCGCGCCACGCTGCTGCAAAATCTCAATGATGATCGGGTTGATCTCCCAAACAGTCTTGCCAATAATCTCGTCGGGCAGTGTGCCGCTCGCGCCTTCAGCCCGGAAGAGACGACCGGCCGCATCCACCGGACAATAGACCGGCAAACCATAGCGT
>CALMAV010000281.1 GCA_937859895.1 uncultured Bryobacterales bacterium
AAATCCGACAGATTATACCGGCTCACGAAATTACGAATATTCTCGACAATATAGACCTCCCATATAGTGGCACAAATACCTCGTACAGCAATAGCGGAACCATTGGACCAGCCGATGCGGATATCCTTATTTCGCTGGCGGAGGATCATGGCCCCGAGTCGGAGTACGTAAGAGCCATTCGTGCGAAACTGCCGGGTCAATTTCCGGGCGTTCTTTTTTACTTTCTTCCTGCAGATCTAGTAAGTCAGATTTTAAACTTCGGGCTTCCTGCACCGATCGACATTCAGGTTTTAGGGAGTAACCTGGAAGCCAATCGCGACTTTGCGGACCGGCTCCTGGAACAGGTGAAGTATGTCCCAGGGGCAACGGACTTGCGCATTCAACAGCCTTTCAATCAGCCTAAGTTGTTTCTGAATATTGATCGAACAAAGGCTCAGGAATTGGGGTACAGTGCACGAGATGTGGCGAGCAATGTCCTGGTGGCCCTTAGCGGCAGTTTCCAAACCGCGCCAACGTTCTGGCTGAATCCAAAAACTGGAGTCAGCTATAACATTGCTGCTGAGTCACCGCAATATGAGATGGATTCGTTGCAGGATCTGCGTAATCTCCCGATCTCGGCTGCGACGGCTACGCCTCAGTTGCTAGCCAATGTCGCTTCTTTGAAGCGAGGGACGGGCCTGGCATCGGTCTCGCACTATGCCATTGCTCCGGTAATTGACATCTACGGAAATGTGGATGGTACAGACCTAGGAAGTGTAGCGAAAGAGCTGGATCGGATTGTGGCCGCAGATAGTAAGCATCTGGTGCGCGGTTCACGAGTGGTAGTGCGGGGGCAGATAGAAACAATGCGCTCCTCATTCCGCGGCTTGCTGGGCGGCTTAGCCTTTTCAATCATTCTGGTTTACATGCTGATTGTGATTAACTTTCAGTCCTGGCTCGATCCTTTGGTGATCATCTCCGCGCTACCGGCAGCGCTGGCCGGTATTGTTTGGTTCCTGTTCATCACACATACAACAGTGAGCGTACCGGCTCTGACCGGATCCATTATGTGTGTGGGCGTCGCCACGGCGAACAGTATTCTGGTCGTGTCGTTCGCGAAAGAGCAGCTGCCTGACTCGGATTCGGCGGCCGACGCAGCGCTCCTGGCCGGGTTCACGCGGTTTCGGCCAGTGCTGATGACGGCCCTCGCGATGATGATTGGAATGCTGCCAATGGCAATGGGGCTGGGCGAAGGCAGCGAGCAGAACGCGCCTCTAGGACGCGCGGTGATCGGCGGCCTGCTGTTTGCCACGGTCGCGACTTTATTCTTCGTGCCTGTATTCTTCAGCCTGGTACACCGGCGCAGGAAAGCAGTCTGATGCGAAGAGTTCGTTTAGTTCTTGTGGCGGTAGCGGCCTTGGCTATTGCCGCAGTGCTGATTGTGGCCGGTATTAGACCGCGGGTGAAGAATCAACAATCCTTGCAGGAGCGAGCGACGGCAAGTGCTCTTCCGGCACTGACCGTGATTCACCCGATACGGCAAAATCCAGCCGAAGAAGTTGTACTGCCGGGTAATATCCAGGCGTTTTCGGATGCACCTATTTATGCACGGACAAACGGGTACCTGAGAAAGTGGTACTTCGATATTGGGTCGCATGTGAAGCAAGGGCAACTGCTTGCAGACATACAAAGTCCGGAAGTGGATCAGCAACTACAGCAGGCTCAGGATGATGTAGGAATGGCTGAGGCGAATCTGAAGCTGGCCCAGATTACGGCCGAGCGGTATCAGAATTTATTGCAGCAGGATTCGATTGCCAAGCAGGATGTGGACACGGCTGTACAGAATGCTGCTGCGCGTTCCATGAGCTTGCGATCAGCCCAGGCGAATGTGCGGCGGCTTCAGGAAATGGTTTCGTTTGAGAAAATTTACGCTCCGTTCGACGGCGTAGTTACCGCCCGAAACACGGACGTCGGACAGTTGATTGCATCGGGGTCAGCGGGAGTCGGCAATCGGGAACTGTTCCATATGGCGGCAGTGAACAGACTGCGAGTTTTCGTGAATGTGCCGCAGCTCTATTCGCAAGCGGCCAAGGTTGGGTTGAAGGCTGACCTGACTTTGCCGGACATGCCGAATCAACGGTTTCCGGGAACGCTGGCGCGAACTGCTGATGCCTTTGATCCAACGACACGAACCCTGCTGGTGGAGGTGGACGTCAACAATCCGACTGGACAACTATTTGCGAACGCCTATGCTGAGGTTCACTTCAAGATGAAATCTGCCGGCACCACGTTGGTGATTCCGTCTACTTCGCTGGTCTTTCGAAGCGAGGGTTTGCGTGTGCCGGTCGTTCAGAACGGAAGCAAAGTGGCAATGGTGCCGGTGAGTCTGGGCCGCGACTTCGGCAATACCGTAGAGGTGCTCTCCGGACTGACTGCGGAGAGCTCCGTGGTGGCAGATCCGCCCGATTCACTAGTCAACGGCGAGACGGTGCGCGTAGTTCCGAAGAAGGTTGCCTCGGAGGGGGAGCGCTAGACCGCATTAGCGGCGAATCTAGTCTGAGGCTTTAACGCTCTCTAAAAGCCCGAAGAAACCTTCGGCAATAGTGGGGTGAATGAAAATGGAACTCTTCAGCAATGTATAGGGCTTTTCGGCCAGCATGAGGGTGTGCAGTATTTGCACGACTTCGCCTCCTTCGGTGGCAAGAATGGCTGCACCGAGCACCTGATCATTCGTACCATCAACTACGATTTTCATCATTCCTTCGGTTTCGCCGCGCTCAATGGCTCGAGCAACACCGGTCAGGCTAACGCTGCCAGTCTTAATCGACTTACCGCTCTTCCGAGCCTCACGTTCCGTGATGCCAACTCGGCCAAGTTGCGGGTCGGTGAATATGGCGTAAGGCACAATACGGTTGTTGGTGGTCAGGTTCTTGCCTTCGTAGAGATTGCCATAGATGATCTGGAAATCGTTGTACGAGATGTGAGTGAAGGCTGGCCCGCCAGTAACGTCGCCAAGAGCCCAGATACCCTCGACACTAGTCTCAAGGCGACCGTTAACGATGACGTGGCCGCCATTGTCGGTGGCAACCCCCGCCGCAGAGAGATTTAGTTCTGCAGTGTTCGGCTTGCGCCCAGTGGCGACGAGAATGTGCGAGCCCAATACCCTTTGCTCCTGCCCGGCGACTTTAACTTCAACCGATACGTTGGTGCCTTCCCCCGAAGCTGCGAGCACTTCCTCATCCAGGAGAAAGCAAATTCCCTCGGACGTGAGAGCGTGTTGGAGCGCATCCGCTATGTCGTCGTCCTCGCGCGGAAGAAGACGGCTGCTTTTTTGGACTACCGTGACCTCGCATCCGAATCGACAGTACATCTGCGCAAATTCGAGACCGATGTAACCGCCGCCTATGACAATGAGATGAGAGGGAAGGGACGTTAACTGGAGAAGTGTCTCATTGGTGAGATACGGGATAGTACTTAGGCCCGGTATCTCAGGGATGATTGAGCTGGATCCGGTGTCGATGAAAATCCGGTCTGATTGCAGCAAGTCTAAGTTAACTTGGATTTGCTTTGATGAAACGAACCGGCCTGTGCCACGATAGAGATCAAGATTTGGCAGTTTGTCTATCTTGCTTTGCCAGCCACCTCTGAATTCAGTGACTATTTTGTTTTTGCGTGCAACGATCGCCGGCAGATCAACTCGTACGCCGGAAGTCTTAACCCCCCACCTTTCCGATTGACGCACATAGTGAGCAACCTGGGCGCTGGCGATCACCGTCTTGGTTGGCGTACACCCGGTATTGATGCAGGTTCCACCAAGGAAACGCGATTCAATCAGCGCTACTTTCTGCCCATTGGCCGCCAGTTTCTGGCATAAAGGATTCCCGCCTTGGCCGGAGCCGATGACGATCGCATCGTAGTGCTTGGCAGAATCTGGCATGGTTGTCTATTCATCGATGAGTCAAGTCCTGGAATTTATGCGAGCAAAAGTGCTGAACGGGTAACTTTTGGGTGCTCTCTTGCAATCAGAGATGATAGAAGAGCATTGTCAAAACTAAGTGCTGAATTCCATAGCGTCTTAATTTTCAGATTGCAGCGGTTGGAATATTGGGGTTTTCTCTTTGAGTCGGGGGCAAGATGTGGATTGTTCACTTAGCGCTTAGGCGCCCTTATACGTTCGTAGTGTTTTCTGTTCTGGTGCTGATCCTAGGTGGACTGGCCGCGTTTGTCACACCAAAAGATGTTTTTCCGAACATTGATATTCCCGTGGTGAGCGTGGTCTGGACCTACAACGGTCTGATGCCGGACGACATGGAAAAGCGAGTGATCACGGTTTGTGAACGCGCCATGACCACGACGGTGAACGACATTGAACACATTGAGTCCGAGTCCTATACGGGTGTCGGCATCGTGAAGGTCTTCTTCCAGCCCCGAGTGAAAGTTGAATTAGCCCTTTCGCAGATAACTTCGATCGTACAGACCATCTTGCGGGTATTACCGCCCGGAATTTTCCCTCCAGCAATTGTCAAGTACGATGCGGCGAGTGTCCCGGTTCTGCAGCTTGGATTAACAGGCGAGGGTTTGACAGAGCAGGACCTTTATGATCTGGGAACCAATTTCATCCGCACTCGTCTGGCGACTGTTCAAGGCGCTTCTATTCCTCTGCCATGGGGCGGAAAAACCCGGCAGATCATGGTGGATCTGGACCCGAACGCCCTCTATGCCAAGCATCTATCAGGAATTGATGTTTCGAATGCGCTCAATGCTCAGAACCTGATTTTGCCGGCAGGAACGGCTCGTGTGGGACCGACAGAGTACCTGGTGAGGGTCAATAGCAGTCCGACGACCATCTCGGAAATGAACGATCTTCCAATCCGGGCGGCGAATGACGCATTGGTGTACATGAAAGATATTGCCCAAATCCGCAACGGGTTTGCTGTACAGACCAACATTGTCCGCGAGAACGGCCAGCGCTCTGCACTGCTTACAGTTTTGAAAAATGGGAAGGCCTCGACTCTGGACATCGTGACTGCGGTCAAGAAGGCGCTGCCCAGGGTGAAAGCAGACTTGCCGCCCGTATTACGAATTACGCCCCTGTTTGATCAATCGGTCTTCGTGCGAGCTTCGATCAATGAGGTAGTGCGCGAAGCAAGTATCGCGGCATTCCTGACTGCTTTGATGATTCTGTTATTCCTGGGCAGTTGGCGCAGTACGTTGATTGTTTGTATTTCGATTCCACTTTCGATTCTGACTTCGATTTGTATCTTAGCGGCACTAGGAGAAACGATCAATGTCATGACGCTGGGCGGTTTGGCGCTGGCAGTCGGCATACTGGTGGACGATGCGACAGTTGAAATTGAAAATACGCACCGGAACTTAGCTGAATCGGACCGGTCGCTGGTTCACGCAATCCTAGAGAGCGCCAGCCAAGTCGCAGCGCCAGCACTGGTGTCCACACTATCGATCTGCATTGTATTTCTCCCTGTTCTGCTGTTGACGGGAGCGGCCAAGTACCTCTTTACGCCCCTAGCAATGGCGGTTGTGTTTGCCATGTTGGCTTCGTATTTTCTTTCGAGGACACTGGTTCCGACTATGATGCACTTCCTGCTTCCAGCAGAGGTGGCGCTCTACCAGCAGCACGATGGCGAAGAGCCGAAAGAAGCACGCAACCCAATCTGGCGATTTCATCAGAAGTTTGAACATCAGTTCGAGAAGCTGCGCCATAGCTACAAGGGCGTCCTTGAGTGGACGCTGGTGCACCGAGCAATTACCTTGACTATCTTTGCTGCCTTCGTGGGCGGTTCTTCGCTGCTGACACTAGCCATTGGACGAGACTTCTTCCCGTACGTTGATTCGGGGCAGATGCGTTTGCATGTGCTGCCGCCACAAGGTACTCGTATTGAACAAGCAGAGTTGGTGTTTGCCGCTGTTGAGAAGGAGATTCGAAATACACTGCCAAAAGGGCGAATTGACATGATTCTCGACAACATCGGGTTGCCCAACGGCGGGATCAATCTAGCGTTCGGCAACAACGCCACTATTAGTAATTCCGATGGCGACATCCTGATTTCGCTGAAAGAAGGAAAGCGACAAACAGTCGAGTTTACGCGGCTGTTGCGAGCGAAGCTGGCACAGAAGTTCCCGGAAGAGACGTTCTTCTTCACGCCGGCAAATATTACCAATCAGATTCTCGACTTTGGACTGCCGGCGCCGATTGATTTGCAGGTGGTAGGGCGGAATCCGGTTGCCAATTACAAGATTGCTCAGGATCTATTACGAAAGGTACAGGCTATACCAGGAGCGGTGGACGTGCACATCCACCAGGAAGTGTCCTACCCAACGGTGCAAGTGGACGTGGATCGCGAGAAGGCGGAACAGATTGGTATGCAGCAGCGCGACGTGGCTAACAGCATGTTGATCTCGTTGTCAGGGAGCGGCCAAACGGCGCCAAACCAGTGGTTGAATCCGCAAAACGGCGTTAACTATCAGGTTGTGGTGCAAAGTCCGCTTTACAAGATTGATTCGTTCGATGCCCTGAAACGCACGCCGGTAACTTCGATAACAGGCAATAACAGTCAACTGCTCGCTAATTTGGCAACCCTGAAGCGCGGAGTGTCAACCATTGTGGTCGACCACTACAATATCCAGCCAACTTTCGATATCTACGCGGACGTTGACCGAAGAGATCTAGGTGGTGTGGCAGACGCGATTCACAAGATTGTGAAGGAGCAGAAGAACCTGACCAGTGGAACGTTTATCGAGCTGCGCGGTGAAGTTACAACGATGGAGGAGTCATTTACCCGGCTGCTGTTAGGGATCGGGTTCGCGGTAGTGATTGTTTATCTTTTGATGGCAGTGAACTTCCAGAGCTGGATAGATCCGCTGATCATTCTGACAGCCCTGCCCGGTGCGTTCTCCGGAATTTTGTGGATGCTGTATTTGACCCAAACCACGTTCAGTGTTCCTTCTTTGATGGGATCAATCATGACTATCGGCGTGGCAACTGCAAACTCCATTCTGCTGGTGGTGTTCGCAAACGATCAGCGACGGGAAGGGAAAAACGCTATGGAGGCGGCGCTGTCAGCAGGCTTTATCAGATTACGACCAGTCTGCATGACGGCACTTGCAATGATCATTGGCATGCTGCCGATGGCGCTAGCATTCGGGGAGGGCGGGGAACAAAACGCACCTCTTGGCCGAGCAGTAATTGGGGGCTTACTAGTAGCGACGATCAGTACCCTCTTTATAGTGCCGATTATGTACACGCTACTGCGGAAGAAATCGCCGGTAGACTATGATGCGTTGATCACCAAAGAGTACGACGAGGGTGCTCCGGAGAAGGGCAGTGACAAGGGCTTTAAGAGCGCCGGAAAGCTGCAGGAGGTTTAATCCATGCCCGTGTCAGAAGAACCTATAAGCACTGAAACCGACCAGGACACTAAGATTGAACGGACGGAACAGAAGAAAAGCGGGTCCGCCGCGAAATGGCTAATTGCGCTTGCCTTGTTAGCGGCAGCTGGGGCGGCGGTGTTTTTTCTCGGTTGGTTGCCGAGGCACACGC
>CALMAV010000282.1 GCA_937859895.1 uncultured Bryobacterales bacterium
GTCACCGTCAACCAGGATGGCGTCGCCCAGGACGTAACGCTCTTTGAACGCAACACCTCGCTTCCGCTTTCGGTTGCAATCCTGATCGACACCAGCGGTAGTACGCAGATTGACTTGCATTACGAGACGCAATCGGTTCAGCGTTTCATCACCAGCCTGGTTAAGGCCGGTAATCCCGAGGACGTGTTCGAACTCATTAGCTTTAACTGGCGCACAAACCTGGAGGCTGACTTTTCGCGTAGCCCGGGCCGCGCTGAACGCGCTCTACATGGCCTGCACGGTGAGGGCGGCACATCGCTCTACGACGCTATCTTTCTAGCGAGCGACACCCTGACGCCGCGCGAGGGCCGTCACGTCATGGTGGTGGTAACCGACGGCGGCGATACCACCAGCTATAAGAAATATGGCGATGCTGTAGCGGCTGCACAACGCGCCGATGCTGTGCTGTATCCCATTGTTGTGGTGCCCATTGCGGCCGATGCCGGGCGTAACCTGGGCGGCGAACATGCGCTGGCTACCCTTGCCCAATCGACTGGTGGACGCATCTTCAATCCCGCCGGCTTTGCGCAGCTCGACGCTGCTTTCACTGACATTCTGCGCGAACTCCGCACGCAATACCTGATCGGCTACTATCCCCACAACGTCCCGATGCAGCCTCGCCTGTTCCACAGCGTGAAGGTGGGAACCCAGAATCCGGCTTTGCGAATCAGCGTCCGTTCCGGCTACTACGAACCTTAGCTGACAGCTTCGAAGGAAAGCCTGTGCTGAAGTGAAGCTATGGATAGTTACCTGGACACTGCGATTGCGATCGCTCAGGAGGCCGGCCAAATTCTCATGGCGCACTCGGGCGTCCCATTCGAATTGAAGGGCGATTATGATCTGGTGACGGCAGCTGATCGGGCCAGTGAGAAGCTGGTCATTCAGCGGCTGCAGGAGCACTTTCCGCAACACGGCATTGTGGCCGAAGAGGGCGGACGAGCGGCGCTTGAAGCTGAATGGCGGTGGTATGTAGATCCGCTTGACGGCACCACGAACTTTGCCCATGGCTATCCGCTCTGGAATACGACACTGGCTTTAGCTCACAAGGGTGAGGTGGTGGCCGGTGTTGTATACGATCCACGCAATCAGGAGCTTTTTGCCGCTGAGCGCGGAGCTGGTGCGCGCTTGAACGGCGCTCCGATACACGTCAGCAAAGCACCGGTGCTGAACGACGCTTTAGTGTCTACCGGCTTTCCGAGCCGTAAACGTCACCAGAACGTGAACATTCACTTTTACTATCAGCTGGCAATGCAAACACACGGCGTGCGACGTGGGGGTTCAGCAGCCATCGACTTGGCTTATACCGCCTGTGGACGCCTGGAAGCATTCTGGGAGTTCGGTCTCAATCCATGGGACATGGCTGCTGGCACTCTGCTGGTGGAAGAAGCCGGCGGCAAAGTGTCAGGCATGGGCGGCGAGGCGCTTGACCTGCATGGGCCGTATCTGCTGGCCGACAACGGACTGATTCACGAAGAGACACTTAACCTATTCAGCGAGATCTTCGACGGCCGGTTTCCTCATGAGATGCCATCACTGCCTGCGAAGGAATGGGAGGCGACTACCCGTGGCTGATTTGCTGCCCGAAGTTCCTCTTACCTTGGAGGGCGCTTGGGCCTTGCACCAGATGTTCCGGCTGCGACGCCCGCAATGGCGTGCCTTGTCTACGCAGGATCAGGGACTTATCGCGGCGGAAGCGGCTGGACTTTTTGGAACCAAGTCCGCCTTGTTTTCCCTGTTGGGCCACAAAGGCGACCTGCTTTTCCTGCACTTCCGGGACACCCTGGAAGACCTGCACCGCTTGGAGCTAAGCCTTGCTCAGTTGCGTTTGACCGAGTATCTGGAGCCGACTCACTCCTATGTCTCAGTGGTCGAGCTCGGGCTTTACGAATCGTCGGCCAAGACCTATGCGGC
>CALMAV010000283.1:0-2030 GCA_937859895.1 uncultured Bryobacterales bacterium
CTACGACATCGTACAGACTGTGGTTAACCTCAACAAGGCGATTCAGATAAGACTTTATTTCCTCGCGCTCGAAACGCAGCATTTCCCATTCTTGGCCATCGCGGCGTTCGTACTTGATACCGTCAACCATTAAGTCATCCAGTGCCCTGCGGATCGCCAGTAGTGCCCGGTTGAGGAATTCTTGCGGATTCTTAAAGACCTCGGCGAGACGGCCGGAGCGGATCAACACTTCGGCAATAGTTGATCGGGTGAGCTCCGTCTCGCGTTGCAGGTATCCCAGCAGGTCCGGTATGTATACTGCCTTCCCCATGTCGGATTTGAAGCTTTGAGTTAATAGCGTCGATTGAATGCCGTTTGCAGAAAGGTCCAACTCTGCTTTGCTGATGGTGAATGTAGGCGCGGAAATGTCACCGGCTTTTCGGAACTCGGTTACAGCGCGATCAATCAGACTAGCGGTTTCAAACTCGACAGAGTAGCGAGTCTTATGTTTGATGCGATTCCACAATTCCAGGAAATCTGGATCGAGTGACCAGCCCTTCTTGAGTTTTGCCGTTCTGCGCTCACGTGCGTTCTCAATGCGCTGACCGAACGTGATGCCGCAATCATCCTCGATCTCGTTTTGTAGCTGCTTTGCAAAGTCAGTGTAACTCTGGTTAGCAATCACAGTCAGGCGGTTGATGTAAGCATCTGTACAGCGCTCGCCGTTTTCCCGCACCGGCAACCTGAGCCCGCGGCCAATCTCCTGCCGCTTTCGCATCTGAGACTTTGTTTCGTTCAAGGTGCAAATCTGAAAAACGTTTGGATTGTCCCAACCTTCGCGCAACGCCGAATGGCTAAAAATAAAGCGCAGCGGCTCGTCTCGGGATAGCAGGCGCTCTTTGTCTCGCATGATGAGCTCGTAGGCTTCGTCGTCGGCCTTGGTGTTCCGGCCTTCAGTTGAGTCCTTTGCCCGGCCTCTGTCTTGAGCGAAATACCCATTATGAACGAGCGCGGTCTCGGGCAAATCCAGCTTTTCGTATCGGGATGCTTGCCTGAATTCCTCATAAGCTTCGATGAACCAGCGCCTGATCTTTCCGTCCTCTTCGGCATAGTTCGCAACACGGTCTATAAAGAACAATGAGAGAATCTTCAGCCGTTCGCCTTCCGGGATAGCTGCCGCCTTTAATTCTTTTTCGAAGTGCTCGCGCACAGTCTCGCGGATTTGGGTGCGCATAAGAGCGTCCTGGTTCGACCCGGATTGCTCGCCCACCCGAAGCTCAACGCCGTTGGTGAACTCTACTTTTTGTTCGACTGCGTCAATGTTCTGGATGATATAGCCTTGATAGAACTCGCGTTGGTTTGATAGGTCGAATAAGTCCTGACGGTGCTTGACCGTCAATCTTTTCCGCTCCGGAACCTTGTCGCAATTGATGTCGATCTCCAGCTTCGCAGTGAGCGTCTTGCCGGTCTGAATAGATTTAAGCGAGATGTAAGGTTTAGCAAATTCCGGAAGGTCAAGCACGGAAGAAACCTCAATGCGTTTTACCAATCGTAGGTCGTATGCTTTGACTGGGTCAAGCCGGTACACCTGATGATAAAGGTTTCTGTGCGTTGCGGAGTAGCGCAAGGTACATAACGGATTCAAACTGGCGAGCGCCGCTTTCGCATTCTCCGTCTCCATGTTCTGCGGCTCATCAACGATAACCACAGGGCTTGTAGATTGAATGAACTCAATCGGTTTCCGGCCGGACATGCGGTCGCGCTCAGTGTGAATGATTGCGATTTCTTTCTTGTCGAAAGCCTGGATGTTGATCACCAGAATCTGCATCTGGTTCGATCCGGCAAACTGGCGCAGACGAGACACCTGTGCTGAGTCATAAACCCACGCGTCAACCGGAACATATCCGTACAGATTCTGAAAGTGCTCCTTCGTTAAGCGAATACTGCTAAGAACACCCTCGCGGATGGCAACACTCGGGACGACGATGACAAATTTGGTGAAGCCATACTTGGCGTTCAACTCATAGATCGTACGCAGATAGACATAAGTC
>CALMAV010000283.1:2040-5105 GCA_937859895.1 uncultured Bryobacterales bacterium
GTCTTTCCCGTTCCGGTCTCCATCTCCACTGTGAAATCCATTGACTCTAAGCTGGCGCTCGGAGCTATTTCGTTCTGCCGCTGGATAGCCTGAAGATTTCTGCATACCGAGCCTAATGCAAGATCCAGCTTGTTCCCGCAGCCAAGCTCCGTCAAGCCTAGGCCGGTCAGACTATCGAATCGAAATTCGAACGGACCGCCCGCAAGTGGCTGACCATCAAAAAGATCGACAACCGAGTGGATCGCATGAAGCTGGTGTTGCTGATTGCTGCTGAACTGAATCTTCATCGCGATTAGACTGTCCGGAATTCAATTCCAGCGGCTTGCATCTCGAGCTTCAGGTTCGTTTTCACTTGGTCATTACCTTTAAACGCATAGTCGAGACAGATGACTTGCACGGGTCTAGGTTGCAAGGCAATGATGGCGCGCAGGGTCTTTGCGTCAATCGCCGATTCTAAACAGATAATGAGGTTGCCATCCGAGATGGAGAAGGCGTGCTGACCCGCGACGCCGATTTCTTCAACACGGCTTGCCAGTGGATAGCCAGCTTTCAGGAGGATCTCTAACAGAATGTCCTCCTGAGAGCGGTCCGGCAGCACGTGATCAGTGTGCAGTTGCAGTTGTTCCGCAATAGTGGACTCGTTTGCGAGCTCGTAATCGGCATTCCAGGTCTTGAAGTTTGACGTTTTCAGCTTAAGGACGCGAAATCCATGCGCACCATCGACCAGATCATTCCCGTCGCTTTTGAACGCCCTGGTAAGTCTTTCCTTTGTAATAGTTGCTATGGTCGGATACTCACGAAGTCTGGTTGGTTCAGGGAACTGGACCAGAATGAAGCGTCGGTTTCCGAAATCGCTTACATTAGCCTTTATAACTGCGTGCCCGGTTGTGCCGCTGCCCGCGAAGAAGTCTAGAACCAAGTCGCTTCCATCCGATGTAGTTGCCAACTCAAGCATGCGCATGAGAAGCCGGGTTGGTTTCGGCGTGTCAAATCCTCCGGCAGACTCCGGCATGAGCTTCCTCAATTCCTTCTTCGCCTCATCTGTGTGTCCGACTTCGTCATGCAACCAGATCGTGTCTGTAACGACCCCTTTGACCTCTGCGAGATATCGTTTGTAGCGTGGAGTTTGATTTTGACCCTTCAATCCCCACCAGACTCTACCCTCCTCTATGTTCCGTTGGTGCTGCTCTTTGCTATACCGCCAGACTGCAGCCTTGTTCGGCCAAATCTCGCCTCCCGTGTAAGGGTTCTTAACGGAGTAATAAAGATTAGGACGCTGGTCGGCTGTCTTGTTGCAGGTGTAATCGCCTGACATCCAGGAACCCTTTGGGTCGTCATCGGGATTCTTGTAGAGACTATCTTGTGCAGCGGTCCGCTCCATCCTGTGCAGTAAGGAGACAGGCGTACCTCCTTCGTTCACCTGGCGCAAGCGGCTATAGGCAACGATGTAGTCGTGAGTGTACGAAATATCAACCGTATCGTTCGAAGGGGAGTACTTTTTTTCCCAGATGATGCAGCCGATGAAGCTCTCCTCGCCGAAAAGCTCGTCCATAATGCATCGCAAGTTTTCCAGTTCATGATCGTCAATGCTTACAAAAATCACGCCGTCATCGCGCAACAGATTGCGCGCGAGAAACAGGCGCGGGTACATCATGTTTAACCAGTTCGAGTGATAACGTCCGCTTGTCTCTGTATTGGTGGTCAGCCTCTGACCTTCGCTTCAGATCTGCCCCGTTAAACGAAGATAGTTGCCGACGCTATCGCGATAATTGTCCGGATAAATAAACTCGTTCCCCGTGTTATACGGCGGGTCGATGTAAATCATCTTAACCTTGCCGCAGTAGCTCTTCTGAAGCAGCTTCAAGACTTCCAGATTCTCGCCTTCGATGAAGACGTTCTGCGTTGTGTCCCAATCAACCGATTCGCCGCGCACGGGAGTCAGCGTGGCGGTGCTCGGAATCTGAACTGCCCGCATCGCATCTGCTTTGCCGGCCCAAGTGAGCCCGTAGCGCTCCCGGCCTGTTTCTACTTGGTCGCCCAGTGCGAGACGCAGCTTCTCGAAATCAATCTTCCCTTCAGTGAATACGTCGGGGAACAGGTCTTTCAATGCAGCGGTTCGCTGTTCTAAGATGTCGCTCGATTCGAGTTTCATCTCTGTATCATCAATTGTCTTTACGACCATTTAGTCCTTACTCCAATGACCAGCGAACAGTCCATAGATTTTGGACCGTTTGCTGGCCTTGCAACTCTGCTTCCAGCCGCGTCACAAGCTCATCGTGTTGCTTGTCGATAGCAGCTCGAGCATCGAACAGTTCTCTTAGCTTCTGGCTCTTCCGGGATTCCAAATCGCGTTTACGGCGCTCCGCAGTGAGTCGGCCCGCTAAATCGGTTGCATAACGACTTTCGCGTTTTACGTCCCGCAAGTCTTTCTCGATTGCCTTTACCTCGCGTTCAAGGCTCAGCTTCAAATCATCAGACCAGCGTTCGAGCTTATCAATCTCAGCTTCGAAGAGAAGTCCGTTACGCCGGTCGATGTCAGTAAGAATGGTAAGTTTTCGTCGATCTTCTAAATCGTCCAATTCTGAAGTGGGCCGAAGTGGCCCCGGTTTGAAAGTGGCCGGTAAGGTCAGGAGTTTGCGGCAAAGATCTTCGTCCAGTTCTTGCCCAGTATCCGGAAACCCGGTCAGAAACAAAAAGTCTTGAGGCTCAAGAGCTGTCACTGTGATTCGTGTTAAGCGAAGCCAACCAGAGCGGCCTCTTAGTGGTTCCAAGGCGCTGATACGGCCATCTTGCTTGTTGTACTCGAAGCTCAAGGTTGCAGGTTCGAGCTGTTTGTCAACGCTACAAGATATAACGCGGTCTGCAAGCGGAGATCCGAGCCGATAGAAGTGGGCCGCAGAGGCCTCTGCTCGGCGCCAATCCAGGTCATAGCTGCCGGCAAACTCTTGCCAATCCGGCTGCGAAGGCTCGAACCGGAAGCGGTGCTGACCGTCCTCGAAAATAGCTTCCGAACCCAGTTCGAACCGCGTTAAGTTCAAAAGCCACTTTTGCCGGTCATCGAGAGA
>CALMAV010000284.1 GCA_937859895.1 uncultured Bryobacterales bacterium
CATCAATGTCGACACTTCAAAGGTCGATGCGAAGTACAGTGCCAGGATCCCGGAAGCAGCAGTTAGAATGGCCGCGCCAACAATATCGAAGCGTGCCAGAAGGAAGTCGGCAATGACCATGCCAATGATGCCGCTGGGGCGCACGGCTCCGTCGAGTAGCCAAGGATGCGGAATCAAACCACAGGCGGTCGAAATGCAGAACCACAGTGAAAGAGCACCCAGCACGCGAAACCAAGTGCTCTCAATAGATGACGACCGAACCCACTTCCACCCCAGCGCCCAAATATTGATCGGCAAAAGGAAGATACTGAACCCGAAGACCTGCAGGAAGAAGTCCGACCACTTGGCCCCGAACAGGCCCAGCAAGTTGTGCGTACGCGTGACTGTGTATGCCGTGTTCCAGGAGGGATCGGTAGAGGAATAAGAAACAAGGCTCAGCGAAACAGCCAAGCCAAGTAAGAGCAGTAAAATACCAACGGCTTCATTCAGCCGGTGGTGGCGCGACGGAGAAAGTAACGTCATTCGCCTTTGCGAGAGAATCGAACCAGAGCGCTCACTATTATGCCAAACCCAGTAGCCCTCCCTCTGGGCTTCACTGGTCACCCTGCCGTTTCAGTCCACCCGACGTCCAATCCTCAGGCTCGGTCACTCGTCCCTTGCCGAAGGGTGCTGCTAGTTCTTTGATTGCAAATTGCACTGAGTCACCATGGACCGTTACCAGCGTGTGCTGGAAAAACCACCCCTTATCGTAGGTCTTTGGCTCCCGCAGATGACCGCCCGAGCTTGCAATAGAGAGATAGGTAACGCCGTCCAATTCGAAGCGGAGCATCTCGTGAATGTGCCCGCAGATGACATACTTTATCCCGTATTGTCGTGCCAGCTTGTGTAAGGGAAAGTCAGGGTCGTGCAGCAGGACCCTGAAGATCCAGGAAGGCCGGTGAAAGAAAACAAATTTTATTTTTTGCTGCGCATGCTCCTGCAAATCATTCTTCAGGAATGCTAGTTCTTCAGCAGGCAGAAACTCCGTCCGGCTGTTATCAAGCACCGTGAAGTGCGCATCGCCATAGTCAAAGCCGTAGTGCAGCGGGCGGCCCGTGTACTTCTCATAGGCTTGCGCAGAAGCAACAGACCAGACATCATGATTGCCCGGTACGTAAAAGAATTCGTACTTGCGATACGGCGCAATTAACTTTTCAGCCGCCTTCCATTCGGCGTCCATCGTAGTATCATCGCCGCCCTGGATCGTATCTCCCACGTTAATGACAAAGTTGGGATGATCCAGGGCCGTTTCACGCCAAGCTTCCTGGTAAAC
>CALMAV010000285.1:0-1795 GCA_937859895.1 uncultured Bryobacterales bacterium
TCCCCGGGCGTAAACGTACGACCAGCTAAGAGAGGAACTCCCAGACTTTCGAGAAACCCGTCGCTTACATCGTTGGACGAGACTGCGTCCGAGTTGTTGTAAATTCGACCGGGCATATTCACGACGGATATATTGCCACCGCCTGGAAGCGGACGTACCTGAACAGTCGCGACACCTGAGATGCCAGGGTAAGAAGCCAAAGCGCTCCGAAGCCGTTCGACACAACCATCCACCTGCTCTGGCCGGTAGCCTGCACTCCAAGGATTAACGGAAGCGTAAACGAGATTGGACCTATCAAACCCAAGATCCACACTTCGAAGCTTCTGGAGAGAGCGACCCAGCAATCCAGCCGCAACCAGCACGGTGAAGCTCAGCCCTACTTGTGCAATCACCAGCAGCCGCGGCAACCGTAAACGACTCGTTGCAATGGTCCGGCTATTTGCCTTCATCGCATCATGCAAGCTTCCGCGTGCCAGCATCCAGGCTGGGGCAGTTCCACACAGCAAGGCCGTAAGGAGCGATATGGCGCAAGTGAAACCGAGTACAGGCAGACTCGCGTGGAGATCGAAACCACCGATATCCATGTTGGTGCGAATGAGTGAGTGAAAGGCCTGCGCAAGCACGTAGCTGAGCAAGAGGCCGGCACAGCCGCCCACCAGGGTCAACGCCAAGCTCTCGGTAAAGTACTGCCGAAATAACCGGTGGCGAGGCGCTCCGAGTGCGAGACATACGCTCGACTCGCGCTGGCGAACAACTGCTCGCGAGTAGTAGATTGGCTACGTTCGCGCAAACAATTAGCAGGATCAAGCTAACGAGTAAAAACAGAATCCAAAGCGCCCGGGCGTCGTCAACTCCTAGCGGATCAATGCCGTGTTGACCGGGGAGTGCAATTAATCTTGGAATCTTCTCAGCCTTCACATGCACGCCGGAAGGAACAACTACTCGACGGAACAACGTCGAGAGCTCCTCAATCGCTTGGCTCGCTGGTACTTCGGGTTTAACTCGCCCTATCATATGGACCCACCAAAGGCGATCAGTTTCGCTGAAGTCTCTATCTAGCTTTGCGCTGGGACTGAGTGCCACCTGTGTAGCCAGCGGAGCATAAAGGTCCACCCACTCTCCAATCTGGAGGCCGAAGAGTCGAGGCCGAGCAACGCCCGCAATCTCAACAGACACGTCATTCACCCGCAAAACTTGACCCAACACCTCCCGTCGGGCGCCAAATTGTTTGCGCCAGAAGCGGTCACTCAGGATCACCAGTGGCGGCTGACCAACGCGATCATCACTGAGCGAAAAGGGACGTCCGAGTTGCAAAAGAACGCCAATTCCCGAGAAGAAGTTTGCACTGACGAACTGGAGTTGAAACTGTTCGGCTGCCAGCTTATTGACCACTACCGCTGCCTTTGAGGAACCGAAGAACCCAATCAACGCCGCAAATCCATGCTGCTGTTGAGCTAGTTGCCGGTAAGTGTTAGCAGCAATCGAAGAGCCCTGGAACCGGTGATTATCCCCTTCCGAATTGCCGGTCATCATGTTGCAGAGTTCTTCCGGGAAGCCCTGGTTCAGCCACTCAATTCGGTGCAGTTGCTTCGGGTTAGGTACTGGAAGGGACTCGAGCAGTGCCGCATCTACCAAACTAAAGATTGCGGAATTGGCTCCGATGCCGAGCGCAAGGGAGAGCACCAGCGCTAGCGTGAAGAGCGGAGATTTACGCATCTGCCGAAAGGCCAATCGGGTGTCTCGGCCCCAGGATTCGAGCCATGGCAACAGCCTCTCTTCCCGCACTTCTTCTTTG
>CALMAV010000285.1:1805-7015 GCA_937859895.1 uncultured Bryobacterales bacterium
TCTTTGAGCTTAGTGAGATTTCCGAACCGCAAGCGAGCAGCACGCGGGTCAAATCCGTCTTGCTCCTTCATGGCGAGATGGTGTTGAAGCTCGTCCTCAATTTCTCCATCTGCCTGTCCTGCTCGAAATGTTCGCTGTAACCGTGACCAGAAGCCCATGATTTCCTCCGTTACACTGTCCTGAGTACCTTAGCCACCGCCGCCGTTACCGATCTCCAGCGCTGCTCTTCTTCGGCCAGATGCTTTCGTCCTTTGCTGGTGATCTCGTAGAAGCGAGCTTTGCGCTTGGAATCAGAGATGCGCCACTCGGCTTTTAGAACCCCGCGTTCAGTCATTCGGTGAAGCGCTGGATAGAGCGAACCTTCCTCAACTCGAAGCACTTCCTCCGAAGCTTGCTCAATGAGATTGGCAATTGCATATCCGCTGTTTTGCCCTCGAAGCAAGGCCTTCAGAACTAGAATTTCAAGAGCGCCCTGTAGTTGATCGGTCTTAGCCATACATCGACATCTACGTCTAGAAGCCTAAGTACACACGCTAGGTGGAGGATGAGACAACGGAAATTATAGTGGGAGCTTGGGGTGTGAAAGGCGCGTTCGGGAGGGAATAGGCTCTTGCTGCACACACACGGCTGGTGCCCTCAGTAAAAACGAAGACCAGCCCGCCGCTCCATATATAGAGCGGCAGGCTGGTCTTGAATCTACTTAGATCGGTGCTGACTAGTAGCGGTAGTGGTCGCCCTTATATGGGCCTTCGAGCGCTACGCCAAGATACTCGGCCTGCTTCGGACTCAGTGTCGTCAGCTTCACACCGATCTTCTCCAAGTGAAGGCGGGCTACTTCTTCGTCCAGCTTCTTCGGCAGTGTGTACACCCCAATTTTGTAGGTGTCGCGATTTTGCCAGAGGTCGATTTGAGCCAGCGTCTGATTCGCGAAGCTGTTGCTCATCACAAAGCTTGGATGGCCAGTAGCGCAGCCGAGGTTTACCAAACGGCCTTCAGCGAGCATGTAGATGCTGTTGCCGTTGGGGAAAGTGTACATGTCCACCTGCGGCTTGATATTGGTCCGCTTCACACCTTCGGCTTCGTTTAGTCGATCCACTTGGATCTCGTTGTCGAAGTGCCCGATGTTGCAGACGATAGCCTGGTCCTTCATGTACTGCATGTGCTCGAAGGTGATGATGTCCAAGTTGCCGGTGCAGGTTACATAGATATCGCCGCGACCTAGTGTGTCTTCAACCGTCGTGACTTCGAAGCCTTCCATGGCAGCCTGCAACGCGTTGATTGGATCGATCTCGGTAACAATCACGCGAGCGCCCATGCCGCGCAGTGAATGAGCCGAGCCCTTGCCGACGTCGCCGTAACCGCAAATAACAGCCACCTTGCCGGCCACCATCACATCGGTGGCGCGCTTAATGCCATCAGCCAGTGACTCGCGACAGCCGTATAGATTGTCGAATTTCGATTTGGTGACCGAATCGTTTACGTTGATTGCCGGAACCAGCAGCGTGCCCTGTTCCTGCATCTTGTAAAGGCGATGAACACCGGTCGTCGTCTCTTCTGAAACTCCGCGCCATTCCTTGGCCATGGTGTGCCAGCGCTGCGAATCTTCGCTCTGAACCTTCTTGAGTAGGTTCTTAATTACCTGTTCTTCCTGACTTCCAGACGGCGTATTCACCCAGTTGCTGCCGTTTTCCAATTCATAGCCCTTGTGGATCAGCAGCGTCACATCGCCGCCATCGTCCACTACCAGCTGCGGCCCCAGACCGCCGCTGTGACTCAGCGCCTGATAGGTACACCACCAATACTCTTCGAGCGACTCGCCTTTCCAGGCAAATACGGGAACACCGGAAGCCGCAATAGCCGCTGCTGCATGGTCCTGCGTTGAGAAGATATTGCAGCTTGCCCAGCGGACATCTGCACCCAAATCGCAGAGCGTCTCAATCAAAACCGCAGTCTGGATCGTCATGTGGAGCGAACCAGTGATGCGAACGCCGGCCAGCGGTTTGCTCGCGGTGTACTTTTTCCGGATCGACATCAACCCGGGCATCTCATGCTCGGCAATTGAAATCTCTTTACGGCCCCAATCGGCCAGGCTCAGGTCCGCAACCTTATATTCGGTAGCGACCTGGTTCAGAGTTAATGTACCCATCAATGAACCTCTTGGCTGATTATATCAAGGGATCCTGATATGTTGATGACTGACGATGTCACTTCTGAGATCCATCAGACTTCTGGGCGATCCAACCCGCGTCCGGTTGCTTCTGCTGCTTAGGCGTGAAGAGCTCTCAGTTGCTGAATTACAGGTGATTCTTGCCAAGGGCCAGAGCCAGATTTCTACCCATTTGGCGCAGCTAAAACAGGCTGGGTTAGTGCAAGACCGGCGTGAGGGCAAGAGCAACTTCTACCGGCTGAAGCTTGAAGAAGCATCAACTGGATTGCTCGATCTGTTGGAAAAGGAGCCGGGCGGAGTTTCTGAGGCAGCTGTGGACGCAGAAGCACTCGAGCTGGTGTTGAGCAAACGCCGAGACCGCATGCGCGCTTACTTTGACGGGCTCGCCGGACGCTTTGGGCGTGAATATTTGCCCGGACGCTCGTGGCAGGGCTTAGCTGAAGCGCTGCTGGGCTTGCTGCCTCCTATGACGATTGCCGACTTAGGCGCTGGGGAAGGCACGTTCTCCCAATTGCTGGCGCGCCGGGCACTTCGGGTAATCGCTGTTGACAACTCCGAGCGCATGGTGGAGTTTGGTTCTCAGCTCGCCGCCAGAAACAGTGTCGCCAACCTTGAGTTCCGCTTGGGCGATATGGAGTCGCTTCCCGTGCCTGATGGTGAGGTGGATCTGGCCTTCTTCAGCCAGAGCTTACACCATGCGCTCCATCCCGAGAAAGCCGTAGCAGAAGCGTGGCGAATCACAAAGCCAGGTGGCCGAATCGCGGTGCTGGATCTAGTCCGTCACCAGTTCGAAGAAGCTCGCGAGATGTACGCCGATGTGTGGCTTGGCTTCACCGAATTGGAGCTGCAGCAGTTCATGAAGAGTGCCGGATTCATGAATGTTAGTACAGCCGTGGTGCACCGTGAAACCGAACTGCCTCACTTTGAGACTGTACTTGCCTTGGGCGAAAAGCCTTGAGGATAGCTTCGAGCCGCTACTTTGAACGTCACCGGATGTTCGATATTGGCTATTGCTGCGTGGCCGAGCGAGATGGTCGCTACGAACATCATTAACACTTCGCTATCGCCAAGGTTGTATTCGAATAGCCCGCCAACCAGAATGCCGATCGTTACGGCAACGGTCCCATGCAGCAGGAAGCGCCCCTCGGAGTTCCGGCCCCCTAGAAGAAGCAAACCGCGCCGGCAGTCCCGCAGTGTCATTCCGATGATCCACAGCAACAAAATTAATCCAGGGATGCCGCGCTCGGCCGCAAACTGCAGGTAAATGTTATGTAGGTGGCCGTAGTAACCAACTGGCAGCGGACGCCGAATGTCGGACGGCACATAGGAATCGAACTGTCGGCGGATCTGTTCCGGTCCGATGCCAAACCATGGATGTGTCTTGATCATGGCAATGCCGGTGCTGAAGGTGGTAACACGATGTCGATTCGAATCGATGTCTTCTTTGGGTTGAACAAGGGAGACTAACCGCTCGCGCGTGGTCGCCGGCGACACGAAATAGATCGCAACTAGCAGTATCGGAACCGCAAGCGTCATCTTGGGACGCCAGAACCAGACCAGATACAAGACCGCTGGAACACCAGCCAGCCAGATGCTCCGGGTGCCGCTCAGCAGAATGGCGGCGGTTAGAACGAGCGTGCTGCCGTATACCCAGATCGGGAAGCGGCGCTCGGCAAAGAAGTAATGAGCTAGCAGTAGCAGCAAAACGCTCAACTGCAAGGCGCTGAACGTCATCCAGTGGCTTTCGAACCCGGTGATACGGTGTCCGACGTACGCTTGGTAGCTGACGTTCCGGTACTTGATCAGATACTGCAGGATGGCCCATGCTCCCGATGCCGTGGCAGTAACCGTCCAGCCGATTAGTAGATAGTAGGCTCTTGAAAACTGGGAAGAGAAGACGCCATAGATTAGTGGAATCAGGAAGAAGATGAAGAACTTCTTGATCTGTGCGCGACCCATCCAGGGGTCGGGGCAAAGCACATCAGCCAGAGCCGTCCAGAGGAAAAATGCGGCAAGCGGGATCCAGATTGGGGGGAACTGCAACTTCTGCCGAAAGACCAGCAGGAGAATGATTCCGATGCCTAGAAGGACTTGGCTGGCCGCAATGGAGACATGGATCAGAGAAGCGGCAAGGACAGCCACAACCAGGAGAACGCGATTCTGCGTTCGTTCGGCAACGAACATAAAAGGTTAAGTATGACAGAATTACGAGTTCGCCTACATGGTTGTTTATCTACTAAGGCACGGGATTGCGGAAGATGCCGGCATCGGTAAAAGCGATTATGGACGTACCTTGACCGAGGATGGTCGGCGCAAGTTACGGCAGGTTTTGACGGCTGCGGCAGAAGCGCATGTGATGCCTAGTGTGGTGCTCTCGAGCCCCTTGGTGCGCACACTCCAGACCGCAGAGATAGCGGCGGAGGTTCTGCACTTCAAGGGCGACCCTCTGCAGACTCCGGTCCTCAAACCCGGTACTACGCCCGACCAGGTTTGGGAGGAAATACGGCTTTTTCGCAGTGAGCCTTCGCTGCTGTTGGTGGGGCACAATCCGCTCATGAGTGAGCTGGCCGGTTATTTGTTGGGTTCGCCCAACATGCAGATTGACTTCAAGAAGGGAGCTCTAATGAAGATTCAGTTGGACTCCTTTCCGTCATCTTGCCCCAGCGGTTCCCTCCACTGGTATCTAACGGCGAAGTTGGCTTCACACCGCTCCGTTTGAGACCGGTCAGCAGCGCCGCCTACATTTATTATGGAAGCAAGGGTCTGTCGATGTTCGCTATAAATGCAGGGATTGGGTGTGTGCCTCGGCTCTGGCGCCAGTCTTTGGCATCCGTCCTCTTGGCCGGATGGATGACCGCACAAACTGCCACCAATAGTCAGCCGGAAAGCGCTGCACATCCCGAGTCCCAGGCTGTGCAGCAGGTGCCGACCGAGTTTCAGTCGCATGGAATTGAGTACGAAGCATTAACTCACAACGGGATTACCGTGATGTTTGCTACGTTGCCGCCGCACGTCAAGGAGTACAACGTCGTCCAACTAACCG